>CAZEJW010000001.1:0-67998 GCA_964512685.1 uncultured Leptospirales bacterium
CTTTATGATTTTTATCCCTTATATCTCTCCTGTTATCTCCATATCCCCTTTCTCTCTTCTTTATTAAAATGTGGGTACATTTCAGCCTGTGGGCACAGGTTGCATTTTCATTGGCTGCCGGATTTGATAATGATGATTTAAATACTCTAAGCATTTCAGGAGGCCTGTATCGCAAAGGAAATTCTCAAAATTCTGAAGGTTCCGAAACCTGTGGGCTTAAGGCTTGTGATCGGAACAGGTATACAGAATGATTTCGGGCAGCATATTCATGATGACTGCTGTGTGGGAATTATTCTGTCAGGCCGGAGAAAGATGATAATCGGGAGCAGGGAATATCCCTTTGCAGAAGGGGATGTCTTTATTATAAATCCCGGAGAACCTCATACAGTTGAATCGGATAATATGGACTCTCATTCATATGCTGTTCTTATTATACCTGCTGAAATTATTTCAGGTTTTGCATCAGATCTCTATGGTGAGGGGACTGAACTTGTATTCAATAATGCAGTATTAAATGATGCAGGTATATCTGACAGGTTCAGGGCGGTTATAAATGCTTTCAGAGAAGATGATTCCTCTTTTGAAGGGGAAAGTGCATTTTATTCACTGATCGCGTTTCTTGCCCGCTACCATTCACAAAAAGGAATTCCGGATGCAGAAGGTAATGACAATAAAGCTGTTAATGCAGCCAGGAAATTTATTGATGAAAATTTCAGGGATGTCATCTCACTTGAACTTCTTTCAGATATTGCCGGAGTGAGTCCCTTTCATCTTAACAGGATGTTCTCATTGCAAACAGGAATGTCCCCTCATTCATACATGATTCATAAAAGGATAGAATCCTCAAAAAGACTTTTGCTTGAAGGTTACTCCATTGCCTTTGTATCAGCAGAGAGCGGATTCTCAGACCAGAGCCATTTTACCAGGTTCTTTAAAAAGATAACAGGAACCACCCCTGGCCGGTTTGTCAGATTCAATTCACTGAAATAAATATATCCTGAACTGTAAATCAATACCAGGCTGTTTTTACCTGGGGTTAAAATGGCCATATGAGCAGGCTGCTGATTCCCTGCATAAAAGAAGACCTTAACATGAATATGGTTTTTATTTTCGGTCCGCGTCAGTCTGGCAAAACAACCCTTGTAAATATGCTGCCTGAAAGGGCAGATACCCCTACAGCTTATTTTGACCGGGATTATATGATGTTTATGGGAACAATCTGTGCATCTATGGCGTTCTGGTTTGATTTTTTTAATAATTACTCTATTTGATTCTTTTTTTGACTTGATTCAATGGGTTTATAGTGTAATATTTTTGGTTTTATATATACAAAGCTATGGATTCAGGTTTATTTTCCACAATATTACATTCTGTAAACTACAGGAGCCCAAATGAACAGAAAATATAAAGAATCTGCAAAACAGGATTATGACTGCGCGGTTATGATCGATGCAGGTGTTGAATTTATCAAGGCTGAGTGTTTTAAAGTTAATGGTGATGAATGTTCGGAACTTCTGTTTGGTTCAGTAGAAAATGCAGTGAACTTAAACGGGTTTCTTTCTTCAAAAGAACTGAACACTTATATTTCAAAGAAAACAAGCCGTGTCTTCATTACCGGTAAACTCGCAAACTCTGCGGCTTCTTTGCTGGATGATGCTGTTGAGATAATTCCGGCCGCTGCTCTGTGGGCTGGAGCAAAAATGGCAGTTAAGGAGAGGGCAGGGTGTGATGATGCTTCCCTGGGGGTAATTGATCTTTCCGCATCAGGATATACAATTGTATGTGTTGATCACAGGGGAGAACTGGTGGATGATTGCCTTGTAAAGAATCCGTCATGCGGAGCAGGGTGTGGTGAAAATTTAATGAGGATTCTTCAGAAGTTAAATGTCGATCCTGAAGATGTGGATGGCCTTCTTCATGAATTTTCCGGCATTGACGGCGAAGAAAAGCGTAAACTGATTCCTGTAAGAGCGGATCGCTGCGGAGTATTCAGTTCATCCGCCACGATATCCGACAAGAATCAGGGTATTCCACTAACGCACGCACTTGCGGTTACAATGAAGTCTGAGGTTGAAAAGGCCTGTGACAGGTTTCCTGAAAGGGCTGGCACTGTAATTCTTACAGGAGGAGTTTTCAGATGGAAATTTGCAAGAGAGTGCGCAGAAGACAGTCTCAAAAAAAAAGGAGCCTACAGGGTGAGGTTCGACAGTGAAGGTTTATTTTATATTGATGGCCTGCGTTACCTGGCAGAGAAAAGGGGAGTGTCATTTTCAGGTAAAAGCAGGCTTGTTCTTAATAAAGCAACCCATCCTGAGCCTGTGCCGGGGTTTAAGCTGATCCATCAGCAATATCTTGAAAGCAGACAGTTTTGCAGGGAGAATGAAATCGCTGAACCGGGATTTAATGGCAGGGTATGTGAAATTCCGGTTTCAATGGCTTTTGATATTGGTTCCACTATGGCCAAGATGGTTATGGTGAATTCTCAGACAGGCGAAATCCTGGACCGTGGCGCATGGTCAAATCATGGTGACACAATTGAAACAGTAAAGCAGATTTTCAGGGATATATCCTGTAAGCATGGAAACGAATTCTGCATACAAAACATTGGCGTTACTGGAAGCGGCAGATACCAGGTTCAGAGGGTAATTGAATGTGTTTATCCTCACCTGAAATCAAGGATTCATCTCCTCGTGGAAAACTATGCGCATGCAAGGGGATCAATAAAATCCGCTAAAGAGCACATTGCCTCACTAAAAGAAAACCATGGCATATGCCTTGATGAGTCGATGTGTGTAATTGTAGATATTGGCGGTGAAGACACAAAGATTTCAGTTGTGTCTCTCGGGCATGAGGAACTTTTAGACAATGCCATGAATGTTAAATGTTCTGCCGGAACCGGCAGCCTCATGGATACTCTTGCTTCTCTTCTGAATATTATCTCAATAAAGGATGCCTACATGAAGGCGTACAACTCTGAAACCGCATTCAGTATTGACGCTACCTGTGCTGTTTTTCTTATGGAAAATGCCAGAAAAATGCAGGCTGAGGGCTATCCCGAGGATTCAATTCTTGCCTCATGTGTACATGCAATTGTCGAGAATATGGCAAGAACACTGTGGGATCAGGTTGAGCTTCCCAAAAACAGCCTTGTTCTGCTTCACGGCCAGACAATGCAGTCTGACCCCCTGCCTCTTGCCGTTACGCGAAGACTTCAGACTTATATGAAATCCGATATTTTCTGCCTGGTGCCATCATCCCCCGGCTACAGGGCATGCATTGGTCTTCTTGAGACAATAAGTAAAACAGAGGCTGGCCCGGTAACCGATACCTGCAGGCTGGACCATTTTATAAATATGGAATTCGAGAAAAAACTTATCGAATGCAGGGGAGCGGCATGCGGTGACAAAAACGCCCGTTGTTACAGAACTTTGCTGAAAGGTGTTATTCCCGGCAGCGGAGAAAAAATAGCCATGCGTCTCGGGGGATGTACAGCTGTTAATGAACTCGAGGGCAAAAATCTCAAGGCGGCAAAGAAGCACAGAAACACATATAAAAATATATGGGAATACATTACCGGCAGAATGCCTGTCTCTGAAAATGAAAACAGGCTTGTGATTCCAAGAAGCTTTGCTGTTTCACAGCAGGCTTATTTCCTTGCCCTCCTGTTCGAAAAAATCGGCATCCCTGTTCATGTTGATTCATTGAGAGAAGAGGATATAATGAACGGAAGGAAATATTTTGACATCGATGTATGCGCTCCCTGTATTGGTTCAACCGGACAGTTTATAAGACTTGCGGGTTCGTCTCACGGATTTATCCTTGCCCCTCAGATAGACTTTCTCTCTTCAGAAAATAGCCTTGGCAGAACCTGTACAACAAACCAGGGGGGAGTGGTAATTGCATGTCAGAATGCATTGAAAAATTATCCTGAAAGCAGATTTCATTTTATGACTCTCAACATGAAGGATACCGATCCTGTAAAAATGGGGCGTGAACTGTATCCTCAGTGTGAAAAAATATTCAGTCATTATAAAATAGATGTTTCAAGAGAAAAATTTTATAAAGCAGTAGAAGATTCTATTGCAGATAACGCCAGACTTTTTGCAGACACAGCCTCTCTCGCGGCAGAATATATTGAACATGCAATAGATCATCAGCTCAGTATAAACCTGGTCTGCGGAAGGGAATATATTCTCAACCCCGGAATCTATGACAGTCATATAGGTAAGCTGCTCTCTGATAAAAATATTGTGGCAATCCCTTCGTATATATTTGACGTTGATTCAAATGAAACCTTCAGCAGCATTTACTGGAAGAACCCGCATGATATTGTTTCTGTGATAGATGCGGTCTCAAAGAAAATTTTTCACCGTTATGTCAAAGACGATAAACTGAGAGGTCTTATAAAGAGAATCGAGACCGGTAAAACCAATAGCAGTCTTACAACATCGCTTGTTGCCACTTTCAGGTGCGGTCCTGATTCAGTGAGTATTCCGCTTATAAATGAAATAACAAAGAATGTACCTTCCCTGCTTATCCAGTCAGATCTCATGATAGCTGAACTGGCTCATCTTGAAAACAGGGTCAATACTCATGTTAACCAGGTGTCAGGAGGACTGATCAGGGAGGCGGATTATCGGGGCTGCAAAGAATTCGATTTCTCTGTTTTAAGTGAGATGTCCACAGCAGGTGTTAATCCTGAAACAGATGTTCTTTACTTTCCTACAATGTCAGACAACAGAATGATCGCGGCAGTATTCAGGGCAGCAGGTATAACGACAATTGATAACTATTCAAACACTTCCGGTTCGCTTGAATCAAGGGGCAGAAGGGGAAGGGATTTTGTTGGTGATTCAGTATGTACTCCTCTTTCTGTGGTTTTTTCTGATATACTGGATGCACTCGATGATTTTCACAGAAGAAAAAAAGAGAATGATCCTCTGGTGAAAAATAAAGAAAGGGTTCTTGTCTTTATGCATGGCGGAGACGGTCCGTGCAGGCTCGGTCAGTATGTCAATATATTCAAGCTGAATCTTTTAAACAGCTTCAGGAGTCATTATGATGAAGACAAATCATCAGGATTTTTCCCCTTATATATAATGGAGAATCTCTTCAGCGGGCTGGAGGGCAAGAAGGATTATTATATTGATATAGAGCCCTGGACCGCGTTACAGGCACTTCAGTCGATTGTTATAAAGGGGATACTCCACACCCTTTATTTTGAGGCATCTGCCCTGTGTAATGATAAAGAAGAATATGACAGGATGTGTGAAAGTCTGGAGGAATGCAGGCAGAAGCTTTTTGAAATATTTGAATACAACACAAGGCCATCTCTGGTTAAAACTGCTGTTGTGAAAATGTTTAAGACATATATCAGGAAAGCCGCACCTCTGTCGGAGTATTTCTGCTATGGCCTGTATAACAACAATGGAATAAGAAAGGTTTTAAGGGAGTTTTCAGATGTATGGATCAGAAAGGATCATGATCCTGAAACAAAGAAGCTCAGGATTCATGTTGACGGTGAGGTTTATATGAGAGTCGCCCTTGCTGAAGGGATTCATGAAAATCTTCTGTCTTTCCTGGGATTCGGTTCGTTTAAAATGACCTATACGCCGGTATGGTGTGTTTTTGAAATAGTCCTTCATGAAAGAATAAGAGATGCACACAGATCAATAAAACTGCTTGAAGAGGAAATGAAAGAAAAAGAAGGTGCTGGGAAGAGAAAAAATATTCTTGAGACAATTAAGGAAAAAAGGAAATTTATTGATAGCACAGCAGGTTCAATAAACACTGTCAGGAAAATTTTTATTGATCCTCTTTACAGGGCAGCTGGGATCGGCCAGCCGCCGGTTATCGAAGAGGTGCTGGCCTGTGCATCAACTGTGATACCAACACTGAAGCCGGTTGGTGAACTGTGCGCCTATGTGGGAGAGGTTATCTGGAAGCTCGAACACGGGACAGATATTGTACTAAATGTTTTTCCTGAGGGCTGCATGGTTTCTTCCATGGGCCAGTCTCTCACTGATTCTATTCTAAGGAATGTGAGTTCATCTCAGGGAAGAATTCAGCATCTGACTTCACTGAATGGTGAGATAAATGATGATGTGCTTAAAACAGTTATTCTGAAGGCTCTTGGTCCGGAAGAGTGTTTTGACAAATGAAATAAATCCGTAATGAACGGTCGTGATGTGATGTAGTGAACGGTCGTGATGTGATGTAGTGAACGGTCGCGACCGTTCATAACATTTTATTCAAAAAATTCTGCAAGTTTATCCAGTATCATATTGTATGTTTCGTCAATTGAGAGTTTTGATTTAAAACCGGCAGCGTTTTTATGCCCGCCTCCGCCATTATCCATTGCAATTTTTGCTACATCATAATCGCCCTTGGTTCTCATACTTACCTTTACCGGACCCCCGATATCCTGTTTTATGAGTACGCTGATAATGACACCTCTTACTGTAAGAGGTAGATTTATGGCAGGTTCTCCTTCTGAAAAACTGGCTCCTGTCTGCATTAGCATTGCAGGGGTCAGTTTCATTGCAATGAGTTTCCCGTCGTGTAGTATCTGCATTGACGAAAGAATCTGGCTTCTCAATGCAAAGCTTGACAGTGAGTTGTTTTCATAAATCTGTTCGTAAATATCGAATGGATTCGCGCCTGTTTCCACGCATTGGGCAGCAATCCTGAAGGTTTCGGGGGATGTCTTCGGATACCTGAAAGATCCTGTATCAAACAACATCCCGGTGTAGAGCGCCTGGGCCGTTTTGAAATTCAGATGCATCTTGTGAAACGAGATAATTCCATAGATTATTTCACATGCAGATGATGCTTCGACTTTAATGAAATTAGTCTCGATTTTATCCTTTGATCCTTCGTGGTGATCGATGATGAAAATATCTCTTACTCTTGTGTGAAGAGTTTCAAATGCAATTCCAATATTGTCATAGTCATTTGTATCAAGCACAAACTGGGCATATTCATCTATGTCATGGGGCAGTGTAAAATCAGGATCGGTTATAATATTGATATCATTTTCTATATCAATGAATTTTACATTATCCGGAGTAGGGTCAGAATTGATTATTATGGATTTTTTACCATAGTTTTTAAGAAATTCAAAAAAAGCTATCTCTGCCCCAAGACCGTCCGCATCAGGACTTTCATGGGTCGAGATAATAAATTTATCATATTTTGACAGATAAATATCGAGTTTTTTGAAATCAGATATCATTCAGCCTGCCTGTTCAGTATTAAGAAGAGGATAACCCATTTCTTCTCTGATCTCAACATATTTTTCTGCACATCTTCTTGCAATATTTCTCACTCGTGTAATATAGCCCACTCTTTCTGTTACTGAAATTGCCCCTCTTGCATCGAGCATATTAAATGCATGAGAACATTTCAAAACGAAATCATAGGCGGGCAATACAATATTTATTTGATTCTGATCGAGAATCTGAAGGCATTCTTTTTCATAAAGATCAAAAAGCCTGAAGTAGAGATCCGTATCAGCAATATTGAAGTTGTAATGAGAAAATTCAACTTCTGCCCTGTGGTAGATATCTCTGTATTTTACATTACTGTTCCATTTAATATCATATACATTGTCAACTTCCTGAATGAACATGCAGATCCTTTCAAGACCATACGTAAGTTCAACTGTTACCGGTGAAAGATCCATGCTTCCGCATTGCTGAAAATATGTGAACTGGGTAATTTCCATCCCATCGAGCCATACTTCCCATCCGAGTCCGGATGCCCCAAGGGTAGGGGATTCCCAGTCGTCTTCAACAAAGCGGACATCGTGTTCCCTGATGTTGATTCCCAGGTACCCGAGTGATTCAAGGTAAAGATCCTGAATATTAAGGGGAGATGGTTTTAATACTGCCTGATACTGAAAATAGTGCTGAAGCCGGTTCGGATTGTCTCCGTATCTCCCGTCTGTTGGTCTTCTTGAAGGTTCTACATAGGCAGCGTTCCATGGTTCCGGTCCGAGGACTCTTAAGAATGTCGATGGATTGAATGTGCCTGCTCCAACCTCGAGATCGTATCCCTGAACTATTGTACATCCCTGTTTTGCCCAGAATTCATTGAGTTTTGCGATTATATCCTGAAAATACATGGTTCCTCTTGTAAATTGTTTAAATATTTTTATTCATATGCTGCTTTATAATATACTTCCCCGCCGGATAATCCGGCGGGGAAGTATATTATATTGTTTACCATTTAACTGACTTTTTTACAACAAATGAATAAATCGATTTTTCATTTCAGGGGATTTATATAATTTTATTTATATACGCCTGAAATGCCCACGTCAAGTAAATTATTATGAGGGTTCTGATGCAAGTATTATTATAAATGAAGATTAAAAATTGATTCATTACCCGGAGGATTATTTTATCACTCCTCCATCAATGAAAGATGCTTTTCATAGGCATTTTTTAATACTTTGTGGAGTCTCTCAAATTCTTCTTTCTCGGAAAGATTGAAGTATTCAAGTACATCCTCATCAATAATCTCGAATCTGGTCTTTTTGTTTTCTGCCTCAACATATACATCTGCAAGATACACAATGTATATGAGCTGTCTGTTTTGATCAGGAGCAAGGTGAGGTTTATTGTGAAGATCTACTGTAGTTACCAGGGTATCATTGAATTTCCATTTCTGGCAGATCATGGCGCCAAGCGAACTGTGGCTTATTCCAACACTGATTTCTTCGAGGAGATCAGAGCTGTTGAGTCCCTGAAAACCCGCTATTTCTTTAATTTTATTCACAGACTCGGGATCTATTGAAAGCATTATAATTTTACCAATATCAGATAAAAGGGCTGCAAGGTAGACAAATTCGCCGAGCTTGTTCATCTTGAGCTGTAGTGCAATCTTCTGTGCATAGAATGCTTTTTTGTATGAATCCTTCCATATATTTTCGAATTTTTTGTATCTTGTATCGATTATTTTATGTACCCCTGTTGCTACAAGCAGGGTGTTGATGCCCTTGATTCCAATAATTTTTACAGCTTCCTCTATTGATTCCACCCTTTTTACTGTCACATATCCTGCTGAATTGGCCAGCTTGAGGATGGATGTAGTGAGGCCCGGATCTCTTGATATGCTGTCTGCAATCATCCTCATTGTGGCTTCAGGATTGCTGCACAGTTTTTGAATCTCCACAATATTTTCAGGAAATGCAGGTATCTCTTTAATCTCTTTGAGGATCTCTTCTGTAATTTTTATTCTTGATTCAGGCTGAGTCATTCTCTGCGGGATTGCCAGAGTTGCAATAGTGAGATCGTTTTTTCTGTAAATTCTGAATGATTCTGATGAAAGACCGGAATTCTTGAGGAGCATCAGTGCCATTATAAGGCCAAGGCCTGCACCTTCTGAATCATCCAGAACATCTTCAAAGGCTTCTGCAATATCATTGTATTTATACGCCTTTTTAATTCTTGAGTTTGTCTTTGACAGTTCACTGTCCAGAATCGGTATATTGTTTATTATATTTATGTGAATGTGATTTTCTGTAGTTTTGAATGATACCCTTACCACGAGTTTTGATTTGTTCAGTTTGTCGAAAATTTCCTCTGTGTCGCCATGAAACGTATCGGTCTTGAATGTATCCATCCCGTTCCTATAGTCTTCGGGTTTGGTTATGTCGAGATTTTTCAGTTTGAAGTAGAGTCTCTTGACATTGGCCTTTATGGCATTGTTTATCAGCTCTTTGGCAACAGTTATAATTGTATTTTTGATATAAATAATGTCATATCTTTCGAGGTATCTGTGAATTATTTTTATAATTGTAGCTTCAACATCCGGTGTAAAAGAAGAAAACTGTATATAAAAACTTTCATCATTGTTTATGGCTTCTTTGAAGTCCGGAGGACTTATTATGTAATTCTGATTTGTGCCCAAATTATTGCTCCTGATCTGACCTTTTGTTTATAAAGACAACCCGCTGAATTTATTATCGAAAAACTGTCCGGTTGAACTTAATAACCTGAATGGTATTCCGTTATTATTTGAATATTTATTTGCATATTTTCTGCTGATAAGCTTTTTTGAAATAAATATCAGTGTTTATTTCTGAACTTGATTGCAGAAGAAAAAAGTTCTATTATTCCCGCCGAAAAAGGCAGGGGTATCTATGCTTCCTTTTGCCATATTACAGAGTGTTTTAAGAATGAAAACCAAACAAGTATATTCTTTATTTATAAAGATACATTGAAATATTTTATCTATATTTCAAGCTTTTTTAAAGTTGTTTTTAGAGCACCTTCAATCAAAGTGCTTACTGCAAAGTATATCTGATTTTCTCCGGATTCATTGAAGCCTCTTGCATAACCAATATATGCTGAGAGGTCAAGAGCGTAGCCGATTGTAATGGTTGTATGAAGCTCGGCACCTGCTGAAGATTTGAAATCCTTTATGCCTGTACTGTCCCGCCACACATTTCCATACTCCCCGAATAATACAAGCCATATATCCTTTAGAAGAAGAGGGAATGTTCTGTATCCAATATCCTTCTGCAGAACAGGAAACCTGTATTCGGCAGTGAGTGAAACGATCCTGTTCCCGTAGATTGCGCCGGCCGGGTAGCCTCTGAATCCCCATGAATCTTCGCCTGTTTCAGGAATACCCGAATCTCCCTTCTTGAATCTGCCTTGCTGGTATGGATCGAGATATGAAGGATTCTCTATTGATATACCGCCTCTGAGGCGGGTCATGAATACATTGTTGCCGGCAAAACCGGGTAAGAATTCCGAATATTCAGCGCGGCATTTGTAATAGGTCAGGTCTGATCCCAGTTTTTCATGAAAAATATCAGTTATGAGGTATATGGATCTGCCGTTTTCCTCACTTATTGAATAGGAATAATAGTCTGCACTTGAAAATCCATAAACAAATCTCATCCTCGAGAGCAGTATCTCATCGTGTACCGGCTCTCTTCCCGGATAATAAAGGTCAAGGAAAGTTTTTTCCATTATATATGATAACTGGAGCATCTGCATGTAACCTGTTTTGATGAATGGAAAAGAAACCGTTACCGCCCCGTTTCTGTCCAGGGTTCTTTTCAGACTGTTCTGGTGTTTCTCTTCCCAGGGAAATTCGTCATCTCCCCAGAAGATGTGTTCATCATTGTATTCAAGAGATATATCCGGATATAACCCTGAATATGTATAGTCGGCATTTATATTCATCCTGCGCTGAAATGGGAAAGCGTTTACTGACAAACTATAACTGTGGCGATGTAATGCATCCCAGCCGAAAGTCATGAATCCCCATACTCCGTCGTATTTATCCGGATAAACCTCTTCAGTATGAAAAAGCGGCACTATCGGAAAAATAACCGAAGGAAAGACAGAATAGAGTGCGGAATAATCCTCAAAGTTTTTGCTTTCTTCATTAGCCAGTTCATTTTTGAAGGATGAAGAATCCGTGTCGACAACATCAATGGCCTCAGAGCTGCGGTATGCGGGGTAATCCATGAGTGATATATCCATTCCCTCTGGTCCGTATGAAGAAAACGCAATTTTTTTACCGTCAGGCGAAACTGAAGGATGAAAAGCTCCGCCTACGATATTCGTAAGAAGTGAGATTATTTTTCTGTTGGTGTCGATTTCATGAATATTGTAAACTGAATTTTTATCAGCGGATAAGAGAATTCTTTTTCCGTCTGGGTGCCATGAAGGATGAAGAATCCTGAAATTGCCTTTGAGCATGGTGCTGAATTTTTTTGTTTTTATATCGAAAAGGATTAGTTCTTCTGTGCTGTTTTTTCTCTTTGCTGTGAATAAAATTCTGTTTCCGTCAGGTGATATTTTTGGAAAAGAAAGCTGGGAGGAAGTCTTTTTAATTATGATATTTTTCTTATTGAGGCTGTTGTCTGAAATGAAAAGTGAATACCGGTCATTGTCGCATGTGATATAAACTGTTTTGTTGATATTTGGGGCTGCATCAACATACAGACTTCTCAGCTTTTCAGAAATCTGTATCTTTTTGTCTTTCAGCAGAAATGTCTCTCTGTAAAGAGAATATGATTTGTGATACTCAAGATCAGAAAAGATGAGGCCGGATTCAGATGATAATGAAAGACTGGAGGGGGAGTTGACTCTGCACAGTTCGGTTTTTCTGCCTGAATCAAGTTCATATCTGATAAGTTTTCCTTTCTTTCTGGCTGACAGTGATACGTAAAATAAACTCTTGCCGTCCGGTGAAAAAACCGGCAGAAGTGAATTGTTTTCAGGGTTGGAAACAATACTGTATTTTGTAAGTCCCTGTGATTTAATTCTGTCTATTTCCAGGCCATATCTTTTTTTTATATATAAAATCCATTCATTCCAGAGAGATATGAATGATTTCCCGTAAACATCATCAGCGTTCATGTTAATAAGATAGGGGATAAGGTTGTCAGAGTTTTCGATAAAGACTTCAGCTGCCTTGCCTTTGCCGTATCTGTCTTCCAGGTATTGAATAAACAATCCTCCATACAGGTAGGGAATTCTGCCCTGAGGCCATACCCTGGGGTAATGAGAGGCCTGATTGATGGACTTCAGTGAATCGCTGTAAACCTCTGTTCTCATTATCATGTGGGTGTATGTGCTATTGTTTCTGCCAAAGGATTTTTTTTCAGATTCATGATATACGGCATTTCCTTCGATTAGCCATATTGGCTGAAATATGTTTGGGAAACAGCATCTCCCGGGCACTATGCGGGTAATTGCCGGAATCCCGTTTATTGTATCGAGATTGAGGGTGTGGGTGTATTCATGGGTGAATACAAGCCTGAGCCAGTCATCGAAATTGTTCAGAACAGAGTCAAGAGCCGGCCTTGATATGTAAATCTGCACTCTGTTCCATGGAAAAGGTGTGGCATAACCATTCGCCAGATCTGTATTGTCTATAAGAACCACATCCGTTCTAAGAAAGGGTTTCCATTTGATTTTTGGTGAAAGATCGGAGTGTACCTGTTCGGAAATGATACGCATTCTCGCAGCGATTCCTTCCATTCCCTGCGGAAAATATATTCTGAAGTGAGGGGTCTCTGTCATCTTCCAGTGGAGATCAGGTGAAAATTTTTCATTCATAAAAGAGGTTGATGCAAAAGCAGAAAGTGTTATAAAAATAAAACAGAGTCCTGAAGCTATTCTTAGTACTGTTGATAAAGTAAATTTTATTTTTTTCATAATCTCTGTGTTCAGATTCCGGATTGTATTTATTAAAGAAGTGCAATCGTTAAATTAGTGGGGACAGTATAAAATGTCCAGAAAAAAAGTATAAACTGTCAGATGTGAATGTTTTATTTTGAAAAGGCTGTTTGTCTATTTGAGTTGATATTTCTGATTGGCATGATGCTTCTAGGGCAACGTCTTAACTTGACGCAATTGCTCTGCATGAGGAGGTCAGGTTGATGATCTTTTTTCATTTGTGCTAATGCGTTAAAAGGAAGTTTTGTGAATAAATATTGGAAATTTTTATTCTTTGGGATAATTTTCTTTTAAAGTTGACACTTCATCCTTTTATTTTAAAAAATGCTTAAACAATCATTGTTTATTCCTAAACTTTATTGCAGAAGAAAAAACTCTATCACCCCCGCCGCCTAAGGCGGCGGCACTGATAATATTCTTCAATTTGCGCTAAAAAGTATTTTTAGGAAAAAATACTGATAAACAATAGTATGTCAGGCAGCTTTTGATGTTATGCAGCTATGCAGGAGATATACTGCTCTATTGCAGACATGTGGAATATTATCAGCCGCCGGAGATGTGATAAAATTGATATTCTTAATAGAATAGTGATTGATTAATGTATATCTATGTCATAATCTTATATAACAGGTATACATTCAAATGAATGATATTTGCAGGGGTTTTTAGGATGAAGAGTAAAGCAGATTTCCCGAGTTTAAACACAAAGCAGCCTGATGGGTTACGTCCGGGCGGCAAACCCTACAGAGTGATTGTAGTGGAAGATAAAGATTTTCAAAAACTGCAGATAGCGCAGATCCTTGAATCTGAAAGCTATGAAGTCGTTGGAACAGCAACAAATGGCCAGGAGGCGTTGAAACTGCTTGATTCTCTGGACAAAAAAGTTGATTTGATCACAACAAATCTGGACATGCCTGTTCTTGATGGTTATGCTCTTATGTATGAACTCAATCAAAGAAAGAGCAGGCCACTTGTTGTATTTATAAGTGATGAAACAACTAAAGGAGTCATGAAAGATCTGATTGGTATGGGGATCTCGGATTTCATACTAAAGCCTGTTAACAGGCGCATTGTTCTTGAAAGAATAAAAAAAGCTATTGATAAGGCTGCAATATAAACCGGTAAAGGAATACTCCATGGCAGATAATAGTAAATCAGGAGATAGACTTGGTAGCGCTGTCAACTCTCTGGGCGAACAGACAAAAAAACTGGATATTGCAACACATTACACTCATGGAGATTTTGAAAAAGCCAAGCAAATGGTTTCAGGAGTTTATAAAGATCTGTTTGCTATAAAGGCAAGGTTTTCTTCATCCTCTATGTATGGTGCGTTTCTGATTTTTTTTAACAGTGTGTATATCACTTTTGAAAATTTTTACGGGATTGTGTCTCATTCTTTTTCTGTTGAAGACATGAAAACCAATGTTGACTGGAAAATCTTTGAACAGCAGATAGCTGAGGCTCTGGCTGAGGGAGAACATGATGCGGTTCTTACTGCTCATGTAAAGGAAGAGCTGGCAAGTGGATTGACTCTTCAGTTTGGTAATGAGCTCAAACGTCTGATCGATCAGGATGATGAAATTTCAGTCAATCACGCGTTCCAGAAAATTGCACAAACCAGGCTTGGTTTTCAGAATATTAAGATCACTATTGATTATGATCAGATAACTTCACTCGAAATGGAGCTCTTTTCAGTCAGTTCCAGAAAGATTGATGTTGAAAGTATAAGGCAGAAGCAGGAAGAAGAAGAGGCGAAAAAGAAAGAGCCGGTTATTGAAAAAATAGATGAAGATCCCCTGAAGGGAAAGGAAGTGAAGCTGACATTGAGAGGAAGTCTTATTCTTGCTCCGATAAAAGGCAAGGATATTTCAAAGATTATTCCCGGTGACAGGGTAAAAGTAAAGATCATTGATTCAAATCCCAGAGGTGTTGATGTAGCCAAGGCCTTTGATGCATATAAAGAGGGAGAAATTCTTCCTATTACCGGGAGGGTTGTTACTTCTAAACACATGACAACCGGGGGATATAAGTTTGCAGTTATTGTCGCTAAAGGAATTTATGTGGTTGTTGAAGAGGAAGAAGAGAATATAAAGGTTGCAATGGACCCTTCCTCAAACCTGAAACCGGGCAATTCAGAAGAAGAAAAAAGCGGGATGAGTATTCCTGTTCTTATCGTACTTGTGCTAGTCTTTCTCGGGCTCGTTGGAGTGGTTCTTAGTTTCCTGCTTTGATTCAGTTGGATGTTCAGGCCGGGTATCAGACCGGCCTTATTGGAATTCCCCTCTCTGCAAGGGATTCTTTAACCTCTTTAATGGATATTTCCCTGAAATGAAATATTGAAGCTGCCAGAACGGCATCTGCTTTGCCTTCTGTAAGGCCTTCGTACATGTGGTCAATGGTTCCCACTCCGCCTGAAGCTATTACCGGAATATCCACTGACCCGGCAATTTCCCTTGTAAGTTCGAGGTCGTATCCTGCTTTTGTTCCGTCACGGTCCATACTGGTCAGAAGAAGTTCTCCTGCTCCAAGTCTTTCCGCTTCTTTTGCCCATTCCACTGCATCGAGTTCTGTTGGAGTTCTTCCTCCATGGAGGTATACTGTCCATCCTCCCCTGTCGTTTTTTCTTGCATCAATTGCAACAAGTATGCACTGAGACCCGAATCTGAGTGAAGAATCTCTGATCAGCTGAGGATTCTCAACCGCAGCAGTATTTATAGACACCTTGTCTGCTCCATTCCCGAGGATCATCCTTACATCTTCAACAGTTCGAATCCCTCCACCTACTGTAAATGGAATGTGAACTGTTTCTGCTACATTTTTTACCATCTCGAGGATAATATTACGTCTGTCTGATGAAGCTGTTATATCAAGGAATACGAGTTCATCAGCACCCTCGTGGTCATAGAATAATCCGTTTTCAACCGGATCTCCAGCATCCTTTAGGTTTATAAAGTTTACTCCTTTGACGACTCTTCCGTCTTTGACGTCAAGGCATGGGATGATTCTTTTTGCAAGCATGTATTACCTCTGATGATTTGATGTAAATCACAAAAGCTGATGCCTGTAATTTTGCAATGATTTTTTATATTCACTTTCATTAGCGCCCGAAAACAGAAAAGGGTTTGACAATGAATGCCCTTACAGGCTTTGGAGTTATAGAGAGTGATAAAAGACAAGGGGGCAGTCCTGTGAGTAAATTTTTTCGTGATTTCAGTGACAGGTATATCAGCCGGATAGATGAATATATGGAAGCTTTTTTCAGGGAAAGGATTCAATCTGCTGAATTTCCTTTTATGGCGGAGATGTATGAGGATATCAGGGAATACTGTCTTCGTAACGGGAAAAGAATAAGGCCCCTTGTTCTGCTGGTTTCATACTCCGGTTATAAAAAGAAGAGGAAAAATTTTTCTGAGGTACTCAAACTTGCTGCCGCTATCGAAATAATGCATTCATTTCTTCTTGTTCAGGATGATATTATTGACAAGTCAAACCTCAGGCGGGGAGGAAAGTCTCTTCATATACTTTCAGCAGAAAAATATTCTCATCTTACTCACAATCCGGACATCGGATCAGATGTGGCAATCGTTCTTGCGGATGTAATGTTCTCCAATGCAGTAGAGCTGATCTGTTCATGCAATATAAGGAAAAAAGAAAAGGATGAATTTCTGAAAATATTTGCAAGAACATATGAAATGACTGCCTGGGGACAGATCCTTGACAGTCTTCATTCGCTCCCGAAAAATATCGATGAGAAAGAAAATGTTGCATTGCAGATAAGCACACTGAAAACGGCATACTATACAATATATTATCCAATGCTTATGGGGTATGTTCTTTCCGGAGGGAGAAGCTCTTCTGAGATGGAAAAAATCAGGGACTTTTCCATTCCTCTTGGAATGGGCTTTCAGATAAGGGATGATATTCTGGGTGTATTCGGTAAGACTGATGAAACAGGAAAGCCGGATGATTCTGATATCCTTGAAGGCAAAATGACTCTTCTGGTTCAGACTGCAATAGGAAATTTAGCCTCGAAAAAAGAAAAAAAAGAATTTATTTCATTGTTCACTCAGAGGAAAAAAAAGAAATCCGATATTGCAGCTATTCGTTCCGGGCTTGTTGAGTCAGGCGCTCTTGAATCTGCAAAAGGAGACATGGTAAAATTTATGGATGATGCATTGCTCAGACTCGAGGGCCTGTCGCTAGACGACGCAGGCAAGGACATTCTTTCCGGACTCGTCAGGCTTTTGAGAGAGGGATCTGAATAGAACTTTTTTTATATGAAATTTATTGTATATTTATGTAATAGTAATTGACAAAAAAGACTGTCGGGGTTCTGGTGTTTTAAATATAAAAACATTACGCTAAGTCCTGTTGTATTGTTCTTTCCAATAACTAATGATTTCCTTCAGCCGCAAAAAGCTGATGCGAATATTTTTCTTCAAATAATGATCCGGCTGCTGGAAACAGGTGCGTGCGTGCAAATTATATCTGCATTTTTAATGTCAGAATAAGGTTTGTGCTTCGGGCCAACTAATCCCAAAAAAATAAATGGTATAGGTAATCGTTGAATTAATTTTCAACCGTGAAGGGATATTTTTAATATATCTATTATGTCAAAATAAGCATAATAAAGATTTTAATGTCTTATTTGTATACTAGAGGCTTATCAAGTGGCCTTATTTATTCAACATAAAACAAGGGGGATAATATGTCAAAAATTCTTATTGTCGATGATGACTATGATCTGGTCGATGCTGCAAAAACCATACTTGAAGCAGAGCAGTATGAAGTTGTATCGGCATTTTCGAAAACAGACGGAATGGATGCGATGGAAAAGGAAAATCCGGATCTGCTGATTCTTGATGTAATGATGGAGGAAGCAGATGATGGTTTCGTTATGGCCCAGAATCTGAGGAAGAAGGGAATCGATATTCCAATTCTAATGCTTACAAGCGTTGGCAAGGTTACCGGAATGCAGTTCGGCAAGGATTCAGAGATGGTTCCGGTAGATTCATTTGAGGAAAAGCCTATTTCACCGGACAGGCTTGTGAGTAAAGTCAGAGAACTTCTGGCCAGATAGGGGGATGTGATGAATATTATTGACAGAGAAAAAATTAACACAGAACTGGCGGAGTTGAAAAGCGAATTTGGTTCGGACAGATCGGCTTTGATGCCGATTCTTCAGACAATGCAGGATAAATACGGATACCTTTCTGATATGATTATGCAGCAAACGGCATTTGCGCTGGATATTCATCCTGCTGAGGTTGAAGGAGTTGCTTCATTCTATAGTTTCTATAATACACGGGAGAAGCAGGGAGAATTCTGTATTAAGTTGTGCCGGACAATATCATGTGATATGGAAGGGAAAAGCAGAGTTGCACGACAGCTCGAAAATGAACTTGGGATCAAGTTTGGTGAGACCTCAAGAGACAGAAAATTTTCTCTGGAATACACCAACTGTCTTGGCATGTGCGATCAGGGTCCGGCAATGCTCATAAACGACAGGCTCTTTGCAAAGGTTACACCAGAGAAAGTACATCAGATAATTTCAGACTGTAAAGCAGGTTTTATAAAGTCAGAATTTCCTGCTGCAGTTCCCAATGAACTCAGGAAGAAAGGCCCAATCACAGAACATGGTGTTGGTTCCGGTGATGGCCTTAAATCAGCTCTGAATATGTCAAGAACAGATATTATTTCTGCTGTCAGAGAATCAAGGCTCAAGGGTCGCGGAGGAGCGGGCTTTCCGACTGCAACCAAGTGGCAGCTTGCAGCAGCTGCAATCGGAGAAAAAAAGTTTGTTGTTTGCAATGCTGACGAAGGAGAACCCGGCACATTCAAGGACAGGTATCTTCTTTATGATCAGACAGATCTTTTTCTCGAAGGTATGACTATTGCAGCATATGCTATAGGCGCTTCAACAGGTTATATCTACCTTCGTGGTGAGTATTTGTACATGAAGTCATATCTCGAGGATGTTATTCAGAAAAGGAGAGATGCAGGACTTCTTGGTGAGAATGCAAACGGAAAAGAAGGATTCAGTTTTGATATACATGTAAGAATGGGAGCAGGAGCATATGTATGCGGAGAGGAAACCGCTCTTATTGAATCCCTTGAAGGCAAAAGGGGAGAGCCAAGAAACAAGCCTCCTTTTCCTGTAAATACAGGTTTTCAGAATCAGCCTACAATAGTCAACAATGTTGAAACCTTTGTTGATGTTGCACTTATCTGCGCAAAGGGAGCTGCATGGTTCGCTGCTCATGGAACAGAAGGTTCAAGCGGAACAAAGCTTTTCAGTATTTCCGGTGACTGTGAAAACCCGGGAATTTATGAACTCCCTTTTGGAATCAGTGTTGCTGAAATGCTTAAAGAGGTTGGCGGAGAAAATGCCAAGGCAGTTCAGGTCGGCGGTGCATCAGGAAGCTGTATTCCAAGATCTGATTTCAACAGAACTATTGGATATGAGGATATTTCATCCGGTGGTTCAGTCATGGTCTTTGGTCCTCAGAGAGATATGCTCCATGTGGCTAAAAATTTTATGGAGTTCTTTGTTGAGGAATCATGCGGACAGTGTACTCCATGCAGGGATGGAAATGTCAAACTTCTCGAAGGTGTTGAACTTCTCGAAGAAGGAAAATGTTCTATAGAATATCTGAATGAACTCGTAAGCCTTGGAGAGACCATGCAGATAGCATCAAAATGCGGACTCGGCCAGACCAGCCCGAATGCTTTTCTCGATATAGTGAAGCACTTCAAAGATGAAATTCTCGGCCGTTTGCCTGAATCTGAATAAGGAGGGATGAAATGCAGGAAAATGTAAAAGTTAACCATGAATCCGCTGAATCATCGTCAGGTGTATCACGAGCAGAAAAAGACCTGACATTGGTCAAGGTAACAATTGATGGAATAGACGTGGAAGTGCCTATGGGGACAACAATCCTCGATGCTGCAAAGCAGATTGGAATAAAGATACCAACACTCTGTAATCATGAAGATCTATGTGTTTCAGGGGTGTGCAGGGTATGCGTTGTTGAAGTAGAGGGAATGAGAACTCTTCAGGCATCCTGTGCTTTCCCAATAAATCAGCATATAAATGTAACAACTCACAGTCAGAGAGTGAGACTGGCAAGAAGACATATAATAGATCTCCTCCTTTCCAATCACTATGGAGACTGTTACAGCTGTGTAAGAAACAAGAACTGCGAGCTTCAGGATCTGGCATATGAATATGGTGTTGATTTCTACAGGTTCGGTCATGTTGAAGAACCAATATTCGAAAAGGATGAATCCAGCTATTCTGTAATGAGAGATATGAACAAGTGTGTTCTCTGCCGAAGATGCGTGAGAACCTGTATCGATTTTCAGGGCGTTGGTGTATATGAAGTATTCAATAAAGGAGATCAGACTTATATTGGCACTTTTATGGATAAGCCAATGGCTGAACAGAACTGTATCAATTGCGGTCAGTGTATAAACAGGTGTCCAACCGGCGCTCTCTATGCCCGTGATGACAGCGATGCAGTATGGAAAGCTATTGAAGATCCTAAAAAGCATGTTGTAATCCAGACTGCGCCTGCTCCCCGTTCTGCTATTGCTGAGTGTTTTGATATGGAGCCTGGAACTGCAATGACTTTTGAAATGAACACCGCACTCAGAAGAATCGGTTTTGATAAGGTTTTTGATACAAATTTCACTGCTGACCTCACAATTATTGAAGAGGGTACTGAACTTATTCTCAGGCTCTATGATGCTCTGGTTAATAAAAAAGAGGATGTTGCTCTGCCTCAGTTTACTTCATGTTCTCCGGGCTGGGTAAAATACATTGAGCATTTCAGTGATGATCTTCTTGATAATGTTTCAACAGCAAAGAGCCCTCAGCAGATGTTCGGTTCAGTAATAAAGACATATTATGCGGAAAAGAATAATATTGATCCTGCTGATATAGTTTCTGTTTCACTCATGCCATGTACTGCCAAGAAGTTCGAGTGTAACAGGGCCGAGTTCATGGATTCAGGATATCAGGATGTTGACTATGCTCTTACAACCAGAGAGCTCGGCAGAATGATCAAGGAAGCCGGAGTTGATCTTCCGAAGATGCCAAAGTCTGATTTTGATGATCCATTCGGAACCGCAACCGGTTCAGGTGTTATATTCGGAGCTACCGGTGGTGTTATGGAAGCTGCAATCAGGACAGTCTTTGAACTGGTTACAGGAGAGACAATAGACAGTGTTTTTGACAAAGCCAGGATTATTCCTGTAAGAGGATTTGAAGGCATAAAATATGCTGAGCTGACATTCGATAAAGTGGGCCCGGTTCCTGACATACTCAAAACTCTTGTTCCTGACTGGAACTGGCTTAAGGGAGTAACTCTTAAAGTGGCTGTTGCACACGGAACAGGTAATGCCCGTAAAGTTCTCGATGATATAAAAGCAGGCGGTAAATTCAGCGAGTGTCACTTTATCGAGTTTATGGCATGCCCGGGTGGATGTCTTGGCGGCGGCGGAATGCCAATCCCGACATCAGAAAAGATCAGGGAAGCCAGGGCAAGAGCCATTTATGCTGAGGATGAAAACTACCAGGTGAGAAAATCTCATGAGAATCCAGCAGTTCTCAAACTATATGAAGAATTCTTACCGGAAGGCCCATGTGGACATAAAAGCCATCATCTTCTCCATACTCATTATATTGCCCGTGGCAAAAAAATGGTGTAGAGCAACCTTCCCCCTTCGCAAGCAAGGTTGTATTAAAAATCGCCTCGAAGTTTGAGGCGATTTTTTTTATCAGTTTTGTATATTCTTATCCATGAATTTTCTGTAGAGTTTAACTGAGATGATCGCTGTGAGTGGAATCGATATGAACATTCCAATGCTTCCAATTGCTGATTTTACAATTTCACTTAAAACCGGGTTGTAGTTCAATATAAGCCAGAAGGGCATTTCAGGTTTTATTCTCATTGCAATGTAAAGAATCATTGACATTGAGCTTCCCACGTATGCCAGGATGAGCGTGTTGACCATGGAACCCAGAATATCTGTTCCAATATTTAGGACTGAAGTAAATGCTTTTTTCTCTGATATTTCCGGGTTGGCATTGAATATCTCTGCTGTGGAAGATGCAATTGAAATGCAGATATCCATGATAGCGCCAAGAGCAGCAATTATCATTCCTGAAAGAACAAGCCCTCTCAGATCAATGTTGACATCTGAAGTATAAAAAATAGTGAGCATGTCATTTGTAACAATACCTGACAGGTGCATAATCATTCCAAACAGAATCGCAAGTCCGCCTGAGAGCAGAATCCCGCCTGTTGCTCCAAGTACTGCAGCAAGGGTCTTGAGCCTGAAACCTGCGATGAGAGGCAGTGTGACTATAACAGAAATTACCGCCAGACCCAGGGTTATTGGAAGCGGGGGAAAGCCTTTCAGGGTTGCAGGGATAAGTATCAGAAAAATCAGAACAATGGTAAGTGTAAGTGCCAAAAGAGATGCTACTCCCTTCCATTTACCAATAATAATAATGAAGAGAATCATAAGGCCAATTAGAATTATAATAAATGGAGAGTTATCAATATCATACAGAGATATATATCCGGTTGATCCTTCTTCATGATTTTTGGAAATCCCGATAAAGACCCTGTCTCCGGTCTTGTATCTCATGTCTTCGGGAAGATCACTTTCTCCTCCAAAGACAGCAGTTTTGATCTCATCCCTGTGTTCTCCCTCCAGAACTTTCATCTCTATTCTTGTTTCAGTAAGTTTTATCCCCTGGTTCCTTTTGAGTTCAATGATTTTTATTGCAGTTATCTCTGCTGTCGTGTAAATTCTTTCATCAATTGAATATCCTTCCTGCTGTTCCTGTGCATTTATGGATGTGCTTATGAAAAAGCACAGAATAATTAATGGTATAATTTTCTTGAACATCTCTGGTCCTCTTTGTAAGGGTTGTTTGAAATCCGGTGAATTTTTCCGGCAAGTTTTACAATACAGGGAAAGCAGTACTGCTTGTATCCCATGTGGATTATTGATAGTTTTTCTCATCTTATTTTTATTGTTTGCAGTCAAGAAGATAATGAATAAGGCTTTTAAATTGACTAAAGCCTGCCTGTATTGCTAAACTGTTTATTCTGTGGGTGGTTGATTTTTTTGTAAGAGGGTGGGGGATGAAGAAGCTTTTTAATGAGAATTCAATGAAAAAGAATGTCTGCACGACTGTGTTGATTCTTGCTTTTATTATGACAGGAAACTGTTTTTCCGGCAATGCGGCAGAGAATGATAAAAAATCAAGTATCAGCAAAAAGGCCGATGAAAATGCAGTAAAACAATATTACAGGCTCAGAGAACTCTATTCCAAGTGGCATGTGGGCATGTTTGGAAGCCGCAGATATTATGAGATTCAGGTTGAGGAACTCCTCAGGGGACTGATTGGCAAACGAATGACTTCCGGCAATGATTTCAGGCTGATTTATCCGTCCGGAAGTGGGGATGTTTATATTTCTCCTGCACTTTTTTCAATGAGATGGCTGAGGCTGAGTGGAAAGATTGAGACCGGGACTCTTGATAAAATACTGAAAAAAAGAGGTCTTCAGCCGCAATTCATGAAAAGATCATGGCGTTCTGATTTTACAGTCTCATTTTCCGGCATACTTAAAGCTTACAGGCTGGGAAGGAATATGAAGGGTGATTATATAAACCTGTATTTTTATTCAATTGATGTGAATGAGTGATGTAGTTCAGTCTTCTGGAATGAGTATAGAATTTTTGTTTTATATTAGAGTTATGTAAAAAAGCTCTTGAAAAAAACAGTGTATGCTGTTGATCTGATAATATTTGATAAAGGCAGTTTGGTTGAATAAACCGGAGATTTGAATAACAGTATGCTCAAGCAGAGCATATTTTTTTATTTTCATAAAAGACATGAGTTGATTGCTGACTGCCCTTGTAAAGATTTTTCCAGGTATTATATTTTTTGAAATTAAAAGGTGATAAAATGTGCGGAATTGTAGGATACATAGGCAATAAAAATGCTACTCAGGTGATAATAAACGGGCTTAAGAGGCTCGAGTACAGGGGATATGACTCAGCCGGAATAGCACTTCTTGGTAATGATGAAATTTTTGTACAGAAGAAGACTGGTAAGATAAAAAACCTTGAAGCACTTATCGATTACAGGGGCCTTGCAGAATATAAAGCCGGTATAGGTCATACCAGGTGGGCAACCCATGGAGCGCCATCTGACAGAAATTCACATCCTCATATAGACTGTTCCGGTGATATTGCAATTGTTCACAATGGAATAATTGAAAACTATGAAATCCTGAAAAAGCGTCTTATTGAAAAGGGACATGTTTTCCGAAGTGAAACAGACACAGAGGTGATCGCTCACCTGATTGAGTATTTCTATGATGAATTGCCGCTCATCGATTCAGTGATGCAGGCTCTTTCTATGGTGGAGGGAACTTACGGGCTTCTCGTTGTATCAGCCCGCGAACCGGGAAAGATCATTGCAGCAAGAGAAGGGAGCCCGCTCATCATGGGAATCGGTAATGATGAGATGATAATTGCTTCAGACGCAAGTGCAATCATTGAATACACTAAAAACGTTATATACTTTGAAGATAATGAAATCGCAGAGGTGGAACAGGGCTGTTTCAGAACATACAGTCTTAACAAATCAGCTATTGAAAAGGAAACTGTCAGTATTGACTGGGACATAGAATCAGTTGAGAAACAGGGCTATGATTATTTCATGCAGAAAGAGATCTTTGAACAGCCTGATACTGTAACCGATGCTTTCAGGGGAAGAATAATTTCCAGTGAAGGCAGGGTACATCTCGGCGGTCTCAATATGACTGATGAAGAGCTCAATTCTGTAAAGAGGATAGTTTTTATCGCATGTGGAACATCATGGCATGCAGGACTCATCGGTGAATACCTGCTTGAAGAATATGCAAGGATTCCTGTTGAGGTTGAATACGCTTCAGAGTTCAGGTATGGCAATCCTATTCTTTCGAAAAATGATCTGGTTATTGTAATAAGTCAGTCCGGTGAAACCGCAGATACCCTTGCTGCTCTTCGTGAGGCTCAGGCAAGGGGTGCTAAAGTTCTGGGGATTACCAATGTAGTGGGAAGTACTATTGCAAGAGAAAGCAATGGTGGAATATATACCCATGCCGGGCCTGAAATAGGGGTTGCTTCAACAAAGGCTTTTACCACCCAGGTAACAGTTTTAATACTTCTGACTATTCTTTTTGCCAGAAAACGAAACCTTCCTGCTGAAAGAGGGCGTGAGCTTCTTGAGGCCCTTGCCCTGGTTCCTGAACAGTTGAAACTGTTCCTGGAAACTGATGAGCTGATCAGAGACATTGCTGAAATATATAAAGACAGCACTAATTTTCTTTATCTTGGCAGGGGAATTCATTTTCCTGTTGCACTCGAGGGCGCGCTTAAGTTAAAGGAAATATCATATATTCATGCCGAAGGATACCCTGCTGCCGAAATGAAGCACGGGCCAATCGCCCTCATTGATGCTGATATGCCGGTTGTCTTTATTGCCCTCAAAGATGAAGTATATCAGAAAGTTCTCAGTAATATGCAGGAAGTGAAAGCCAGAAACGGCAGGATTATTGCAATAGCGACAGAGGGGGATGAAGAGATAGCGAAATACGCTGATCATGTAATCTATATCCCTGAAGTGGAAAAAATCTTTTCTCCGATTTTTACTGTTGCTCCCTTACAGCTTCTGGCGTATCATATTGCTGTTCTCAGGGGGTGTGATGTGGATCAGCCCAGAAACCTGGCCAAAAGTGTTACTGTAGAGTGAGACACTGCTGCTCTTTATTTTTTTGTTATGACATAATTTATATTTATTGACAATAATCAATACTCGTATTGAATATTATAATCGTAATAAAAACCTGAATGCCAGTTCTGTCCTGGATAGCGGAAAGTTGAAGCGGATTTTAGAAGTGGATTGGAAAAAGCGGCTTAGGTAATAAAATGTAAATAAGAGGTCGTAATGATTGTTATTGAAAGTATTAATCATATAGTTCTTACTGTCAGTGATCTTGAGAGTTCAATTTCATTTTACAAGGATCTGTTTGATTTTGAAGTTGTTGAAAAACTGAGTAATTCAGGCCAGGCATTTTTGAAGATGGGAGATATCATAATAGCTCTTTCTGAAGTCGAGGGGTATTCCGGGGATGGAACAACAGAGAATTGTGTATCATTCTATGTTGATGAAGAGGATTTCGAAGACGCTCTTGATGAACTTGAGGATGCAGACATTGAAATTGTTTATGGACCGGAGAATATCAGAAACGGACAGTCTGTTGTATTTCTCGACCCTGATGGGAACAGAATAGAGCTGTCTTATCCCAAGATAGTATAGAATTTAACTTAAATTGTTTACAACAGGAGGGGATGAGAACACGCATCCCCTTTTTTAATGGCTTCGGGAGGGTTATGATGATAGAAAACGCAAAAAAAGATTTTCTTGAAAACAGGGTTATACCTGTGGCGGTTTTTGATACGGTCAAAGATGCATGTCAAACTGTAGAGCTTCTGCTGGAGAATTCATTCAAAACCGTTGAAGTTACCCTGAGAACCGAAGGCGCATTCGATTGCATTAAAGAAATATCCGGAAGGTTTCCTGAAATAAAAACAGGAGCAGGCAGCATCCTTGATGTCGATTCCCTTAAGATGGCTGTTGACTGCGGCGCTGTATATGCTGTGGCTCCGGTGCTTGATCTCGATGTTTTGAGATATTCCGTGGATAATGATATTTTTTTTATCCCTGGAGTGTCGACTCCAACAGAATTTGGAACTGCCCTGAAATACGGAGATGTTGTAAAAATTTTCCCTGCCTCTCAGCTTGGAGGGGCAGCGTATATAAAATCCATATGTGCTCCTTTCGCTTCAAAAAAATATCATCTTGTTCCAACCGGCGGCATAAACAGGGATAATTATCATGAATATTTAAGCATTCCTGCGGTTTCATCGTGCGGGATGTCGTATATTGTTGATTCTTCACTGATACGATCCGGCAGGTTCGGGGAACTTGATGAAAGAATGAAACATATTGCAAGAGGGCTTTGATGAATTACGATGATGTGCTGGCGAAGGCTTTTGAGAAGAGAGAAGTTTTATTTTCTGATGAAAATACCAGCTGTTTCAGACTGTTCAATTCTTCAGGTGATGGCATCGATGGCCTCACAATAGATTATTATGACGGGTTTTGTCTTGTACAGTATCTTGATAGTGCCGCAAAAGAACTGATACTGTCCGGCAGCGGATTTGAAAAAATGCTTGTTAAAAACATCGGGAGGTTCGCAACGGATATCCATGGATGTCTTGTGAAAAACAGGACAACAGTAAAGGGCAAGGAGGATTACAATGCAATAAGACAGAGCGTTCTTCTTTTCGGTAAACTTCCTCCTGATGAATTTGTCGTAAAACAGAATGGAGTGCGGGTGGAGGTGGATCTTGTCGATGGCCAAAGCACAGGAGTCTTCCTTGATATGAGAGAAGTCAGGGATTCGCTTCTGCCTTTTTATAAGGATATGGCTGTAGAAAAAATGCTGAATCTCTTTTCGTATACCTGTATGTTTTCAGCGCATGCTTTAAAAAATGGAGTGGGCTCCTGTGTTAATGTAGATCTGTCCAGGGCTGTTCTCAGGCGGGGGCAGGCCAATTATTCTCATAATTCAATTAAATATGACAGCAGGGATTTTATATGTGATGATTCAATGTCTGTTCTTAATTATTTTGCAAAAAAGAACCGGAGGTTTGATTTTGCAGTAATAGATCCCCCTACTTTTTCAAGAAACAGGAAGAAGACTTTTTCGGTTAAAAGAAATTATCCGGATCTTCTCTCCGGTCTTGGCAATCTGACGGGAGAAGGTTTTGTTCTCTCTGCGGTTAATTCCCATTCGGTTACAGAGAAAGAATACCGTTCCTATCATCCTTCCGGCTGGGAACTCCTGTCAATATGGACTGAATCAATGGATTTCCCCTGGGGTGACAGACCTTATCTCAAAACAGCACTCTGGAAGATTCCAGGGTAATATCGAATCATTCCGATTAACGCTATTGCCGGTCCATTTATTGAACTCCTCGTAAAACCGGTTAGTGTAATCAGCGTAAGTTCTCTTCATTTAAATCCAAACCTGAAAATATCTTGACAGAAGAGTTTGATGAATAAAAAATAAATTAACTGTTTCCTCATACTTGAAACTGCCGATATTAAAAAGAGCCTCTGCTTATATGGGGGCAGCCAATACAGACAGCAGGTGATTATGTTGTATTTTGCAATATCTTTTATTTTAATAATATCCGGAATTATTTTACTGCTGTATTCTTTGCTTTCTGAAGCTCAGGCCGGTAGTCAGGGTTATTCCACGGATTATTCTCTGAAGAATTATAGCAGTGAAGAGGTCTATTCATCCCGTGAAGATTTGGATGATTTGCCTGTGCCCGAATTTTTTGTGGAAGATATCTCTGCTCATAATAATGAAGATGAACTTTTTCAACACAGAGATAAAGTTCCCGCCCGCAATGATGAATTGAAAGGATACCATGATGAATTGCCCGGTAATATCAGCCGGGAAATCGATAACCTTTTTGAAATGAATGAGGATGAAATTCTTCCTGATGATGCGATTCGTCCTGATGATGAAATCCTTGACGTGGATGATTTCCCGGAGGCGGATTTCGGTACGGAAACAATATCAGATCAGGCGGTTTATGCCGCCGGTTGTGAACCATCAGATGTGGCGCTTTATATCGACTCTTCTGATATTGTAGATTATGAGAATTCTAGAGGTGTAATAGATCCCTCTCTGGAAGGTTACAGGAGTATAAGCAGGGTAGGACGGGGAAGTCTGTTGTACGAAAAGGACGGCATGAATTTCAGGATGGGAAGAAAGCTTTACAGGTTTGATTTTTATCGTATTGAAGAAGTCTGGCCGGGTGAAAATTATCTTTCCTTTGTTCTGAAAGACGGAAAGGCGGTCAACCTGTTTGTTTTTGGAAGAGATAATGAACTGATAAGCGAAATTGACGCAAAATACAGAGAATACAAAAAGTTAACTGCATAAGTTAAATACAAGGGGTTTGTTGATTTATGTATTATCGCTATAAAGTAAAGAAGAAAAAAAGCGGTTTCCTCAAGCCACTGGTCATGTTTGTGCTGCTTCTGACGATGGGATACCTTGTTTATGTCAACAGGCAGCATCTCTTCTTTTGGAAATATACAAGAAACAGTATTGAAGAAAAAATTGATAAAGTACTGGCTGTTACAGATACAGAAAAGAGAATAAAAGGACTGAAAGAGGTTGCGGAAGTCCTTACTCACTATAAGGAAGACAGCCCGGTTCTGCCCTCTGCATTTTTTTTGTCCGGTAAGGTTAACTTCCAGATCGCAGAGAATTATATTGGAAAAAGTTTCTCAGAGCTTTTTATAAAAGGTGAAACCGGCAGAGTCTCTTCTGCTGCTAAAAAATATTTTATCAGATCTATCAGGGATTTCAGGAAAGGCGCAGCATTGCTTGATGGCAATGATATGAAACTGGAAAATACGCTGATGTTTTCGAAGGCGCTTTTTTATACAGGATATGTCGATTTTTCTGAGCTGTGGAAATTTGTGTCCGGGAATGTTACCTGTTCGGAAATCAGGAATACGGAAGATCACAGGTTTTATGGAACGGTTCAGATTTTTGCAGGCAGGCACGAGGCGGGGCTGGAATATCTTGATCACAATGGCGTTGTCGATGAGGGTGTTCAGGGATTGCTGTTTATTTCATCAGCAAGATTCGCAGCTGAAAAATATACTAACGCAATAATGAGCTATCGTGAGATTCTGGAAAGAACAAAAGACAGTGAAATTCTCAAGCTTGTTCATGTATGCCTTGGTAAAATTTATTATAATCAGTCACTTTATTCGGAATCCCTTTCTCATTTTAACTCGGCTTTAAAGATCGATGAGCTTGATTCCGTATCCAAGGTGTGGATAGGGAAAAACTATGCTGCCCTTGGTTACAGGGACAGGGCAAGGGCAATCTGGAGCGAAGTGCTGTCAGTCGATAGAACAAACGCAGAAGTAAAAGAGCTGCTTGATATAATTTAGCATGAGGCAGCTCTTCGTTTTTATGTTATTCATGTATGGCCGTCGGTTTGGATTTTCGTTTGGTTTTAATAAGTTGCAATATTCTTTTCAGGGCTCATTTTTTATGTCTTGACAAAAAAGGAATATGATATATTTGATTATTGATATTATGTCATATCGATACAGGGATTTTTACTAACTTGAATCAGTTGCTTCTCTTCAGTATCCTCTGGAGTCCACAGACAGACCGGGAGCAGATATCTCTGTATAAATAATTCTGATGAAAACGACAGGAGCAGATATATGATTTTCAATTCTTTTTACGGTATGTTTTCGAATGACATGGGTATTGACCTTGGTACTGCCAATACTCTTGTTCATGTCAAAGGGCAGGGTATTGTCCTCAGTGAACCTTCAGTCGTGGCGGTTCAAACAAGCACCGGCAAGGTGCTTGCGGTTGGTCATGAGGCCAAACGAATGCTGGGTCGGACTCCGGGTGATATAGTTGCAATTCGCCCAATGAAAGACGGGGTTATAGCAGATTTTGAAACCGTAGAAAAGATGATTCGATATTTTATTACTAAGGTGCACAAAAGAAAAGCTCTTGTTCGTCCTAGAGTCGTTATTGGAGTTCCCTCCGGGATAACAGAGGTCGAAAAGAGAGCTGTTCGTGAATCTGCCGAGCAGGCCGGCGCCAGGGAAATTTTTCTCATTGAAGAGGCTCTGGCAGCAGCTATTGGAGCAAATATTCCAATTCATGAACCTGCCGGGCATATGGTCGTGGATATAGGCGGTGGTACAACAGAGATAGCGGTTATATCTCTTGGTGGAATGGTTATTGCCGATTCTATTAGAATTGCAGGTGATGAATTTGATGAAGCGATAATAAAGTACATGCGTACTCAGTACAACCTCGTTATCGGTGAAAGAATGGCAGAAGAAGTCAAGTTCAGACTTGGAAATGCTTTTCCTGAGAAGAAAGCTGAAATCATGGAGTTGAAAGGTCGTGATGCAATATCCGGTCTTCCGAGAACTCTTGAAATAGATTCTGTGGAAATACGAAAAGCTCTCAAGGAACCGGTTGATCAGATCCTTGATGGTGTAAAACATGCGCTTGAAAAAACTCCACCTGAACTGGCTGCTGACATCGTTGAAAGGGGAATCGTTATGACAGGCGGGGGTTCTCTTCTTAAAGGCCTTGATAAATTTATCAGTAAGGAAACCGGAGTTCCTGTAATACTTGCTGAAAACCCTCTTACATGCGTTGTATTGGGAGCCGGTAAGTTTCTTGAAGAAATCAAGAATCTTTACAGAGCAAATCTGAAGTAAAAAGTGGATTTCATTATAAGAAATAGAACTGTTGTGGCTTTTGTTTCTTTTTGCCTTTTCTGTATAATATCCCTGTCAGTCCAGTCATCTTCTTTTACTCTTACCTTTGAGGGAATCGGAAGTGCTTTCATTATGCCGTTTCAGAAAGCTTATGATGGGATTCAGGGCGGATTCCATAAAATTTGGGCCGGGTTTACAGAACTCAGTCAGGTAAGAGACGAACTTCAGCAGACGAGGGAAAAGCTTCAGAAGTATGAATCTGTTGCTGAAGAGCTGTCCGAAATAAGACAGGAAAACAGAATGCTTCGAAAACTTCTCGGTTTGCGCGAGAGGATTACCTATGATTCAATTCCTGCGACAATCATCTCAAAAGACCCGGATAACTGGTTCAGGACAATTATCATAAATCGTGGCAAAGACGATGGTGTTCTTCTCAATATGCCCGTAATCGCTTTTACAGGAGATCAGAAGGCTGTTGTTGGAAAGGTAGTCGAGGTCAGAGGAAGTATTTCACGGATACTCCCTGTTATTTCGCCGGATTTCAGGATGGGTGTTAAATTTCAGGACAGCAGAGTGCCGGGACTTCTTAGCGGACTTTCAATAAATTCCAATGTTTGCAAGGTGGATTATGTAAGCAGGGGAGCAGTAATAAAGTTCGGAGAGTATGTAGTGGCATCCGGTCAGGGAGGAGTATTCCCTCAGGGGTTACTAATCGGAAAGGTATTGAAATCAGACCTTGCTGAATCGAATCCCTATCAGCGAGTACTCATACAGCCAATTATTGATTATTCTCTTGTGGAAGAGGTCTTTGTTATAAAGAAAGAGGCTGACCCGGAGCTTCTTAAACTGTTCGAGGAAATTGAGTAATGTTTTTATATCTAATGACAGGAATTCTCGTAATCATATCCCTTGTTGTTCAGGGGCATTCTTCATTTGATGTTATCAGAATAGCTGATGTTAAGCCTGATATCCTGTTTATTTTTATCCTTTATCTCTCTTATTCATTTGGTTCATTCTATGGAGAGGTTACGGCTTTTATGGGCGGTCTTCTTCATGATGCTGTTTCGAATGCCCCTCTTGGCCTGCTCACTCTGCCAAAGGTAATTATTGCATTTGTTGTAGGTATGTTCGGAAGATCGATAATGAAGAGCAGTATGATGACAATATTCATACTGGTTTTTGCAGGCAGCCTTGCAAAGGGGGTGATAACTCTTTTTCTTTGTTATGTTTTTCACTCGGCGTCGGTTTCATCAGTGCTGTCAATCATCATCCCTGAAACTTTCTATAATGTCCTTATTGCCCCTCCGCTTTTTGTCATCTTTGACAAGTTATTTGAAAAGGAACTCGAAAGAGAGGGGGCTCGCTAATGGTTCAGACATCCTTGAAAGCCAAAATGCTTGAGGCTTTTAGGGCAAGGATGTATGTTTATACAGCAGGTATTGCCCTCTTTTTTATAATAATTCTTTTTCAGCTTATCAACCTGCAGCTAGTGAAGGGCAGTGAGTATACTTTGAAAGCAAAATATAATATGGAAAACAATATTCCCATTCCCGCAACCAGGGGGGAGATATATGATAAGAGTTTCAAACCGGGACGTGGTAATGTCATTCTGGCTTCAAACCGTCCCTCTTTCAATATAACATCTATTCCTGCTTCTTTTGAGTCAAAAAAAAAATTCAGGACTACTGCGTTAAGACTCGCTAAGCTCCTCGGTGTAAGTGTCGAGGAAATCCTGGAGGAAACAAAGGGCAAAAATCCCTGGGAGAGAATAGTTCTTGTTGAAGATGTGGATTTTAATATGATCGTAAAAATCGCATCACACAAACATCTTTTTCCTCATATCGACTGGGAGGATGCTCCTGTAAGGGTTTATAACCATGGAGAGCTTTTCTCGCACGTTACAGGATATATCGGCAGCATCAACCAGAAAGAATATTCCCGTCTGAGAGAAAAGGGATACCGAAATTACCACAAAATAGGCAAATCTGGTATTGAAAAAGAGTATGATACACTGCTCAGGGGAACAGACGGCTACCTCAGAAGAATAGTCGATGTGCGAAACAGAACTGAGGGCGAAGCCGTAGGTCTTCACCCGGTTTCAGGCAATAATCTTGTTCTAACTCTTGATTATGATGTTCAGAAGGCTGCCCATGAAGCACTTGGCGACAAAAACGGTGCTGTTATTGTAATAAATCCCGGAACCGGAGAGATTCTTTCTCTTGTAAGTAAGCCGGATTATGATCCAAACAGAATGGTTTCCAGGATCAATTCAAAAGAGATCAGAAAAATGCTTCTCGATAAACAAAGACCTTTTCTAAACAGGGTGATCAGGGCCAAGTATCCCCCGGCTTCGACATTTAAACTCGTTACTGCCATTTCCGCACTTGAAACGGAAAAGTCATATCCCGGCAAGACCTATTTCTGCCCGGGTAAATACACTCTGAAGGGCTACCGTGACAAGGATTTTTACGATTTTCAGGCACATGGAACGGTTGATCTTTATGGAGCTATTGCAAAATCCTGTTGTGTATATTTTTATAATCTCGGCTATAAAGTTGGGCCAACTGATATCCTGAGATATGCTTCATATTTTGGACTGAATGAAAAATCAGGTATTGATCTGCCCGGAGAGTTAGCAGGATTCATCCCTTCCAAAAAATGGAAGATGAGGATATTCGGTCAGCCCTGGTTTGATGGTGACACCATTAATCTTTCCATTGGACAGGGTTTTCTTAATGTAACACCGGTTGGAATGGCTAATTTTATTTCTGCCATTGTGAACAAGGGAATTGTATACAAACCGCATATTGTCAGAGAAATAAGGTCTCCTGATAACAGCAGGGTAATCCGTAAACAGGAACGTGAAAAGCTGAGAGAGATTCCTCTTTCACCGCTTACAATCAGAACAGTACAGCTTGGCATGAGGATGGGGGTCACAGGCGGAACATCAATGAGACTGAAGTATCTCAAGGTGCCGGTTGCAGGTAAGACTGGTTCTGCTCAAACCAGATCGAACAGAACCGAGAAGTATTCACAGCATGCGTGGTTTGTCGGATTCGGCCCTTATGGAGGAGCACCTGAAAAGTCGGTTGTAATGGCTGTTCTTGTGGAATATGGTATCGCAGGAGCAGCAAGCGCTGTTCCGATTGCCGAAAGAATTTTTGCAACTCTGCATGAGAAGAACTATTTTAACTGACTCAAAAAACTGAGATAATTCAAATACCCGGAATGGAATATGCTGAAACGTGAAGGAACATACAAGATCGATTTTTTGCTTATTGGAGTTATTGCTTTACTTGCGGTAATAGGCTGTCTTATGATCTACAGCGCAGGATTCGATCCTGTTGAAAAAATCAACAACGGCCTCTATAAGAAACAGATCCTGTGGTTTATATTCGGTTTTATCCTCATGATTGGAGCTACCTTCATTAATTATCAGCAGCTTGGAGATTATGGCCTTCATATATACGGAATTCTGCTGGTGGTTCTGCTGTTTACAACATTATTCGGAACACCAATCCGGAATACACGGGCGTGGCTGAATCTGGGGCTTTTTTCAATTCAGCCTTCTGAATTTATGAAACTTTCCCTGGTTATTGTGCTTGGAAAGTATCTTGAATTGCGCGAAAGGGATATAAAAAATTTCAGGGAACTTCTGATTCCCTTCCTTCTGATGATCATTCCTGTTGTAATTGTTGTATGCCAGCCGGATTTCGGAACATCTGTAATATTTATTCCAATATTTTTTGTTATGCTTTTTGTTGGTGGCGCTGATATTTCTCACCTTCTGTCAATAATTTCAATAGCAGCAATCGCGATTATTGTGCCAATGATTCTTACTTACAGGGAATGGGTTGGGGCAGAGGGCTCAAATTTTATTCTGGATTTTTTCAAGGATGCCAGCCTGCTCTTTATTGTATCTGCTGTACTTATTGCAATTGCAATTGCTGCTTATGCGATAAATGTAATTTTTGTGAAAAGAAAACTCAGACTTTTATATATTCCCTCAACTGTTCTCTCCCTGGGGCTTTTTTCATCAGTCGTAATACAGAATCTTTTTAAGGATTATCAGAAGAAAAGAATTCTTGTATTTCTTAACCCTGATCTCGATCCTCACGGGTCCGGTTATAATATAATCCAGTCAAAGATTGCCATTGGTTCCGGCGGGTTCTGGGGAAAGGGCTTTCTTGAAGGCAGCCAGACACAGCTTGGATTTCTTCCTGAAAAAACATCAGACTTTATTTTTTCTGTTGTGGCAGAAGAGTGGGGATTCTTTGGATCTGTAGTTCTGCTTGTTTTACTGGCAATCGTGATATTCAGAGGAATTCAGATTGCATTTGAAGCAAAGGATAAATTCGGAGCCCTGCTTGCCAGCGGTATAACTACGATATTCTTCTTTCATTTCTTTATTAATATTGGGATGGTTCTCGGCATAATGCCTGTAACCGGTCTCCCTCTGTCATTTATTTCATATGGTGGATCGAATCTCGTAATGTCAATGATCTGTATCGGCATATTGATCAATATCAGGATGCGTAAATTCGTGTATTAACTTAATTACATTTTTTTCCAAAAAAATTTCAATTCCACTTCTCCCATTCGTATTAATAATGAGGGGGAGTTTTCCCTGTTAGTTTATGAGAAAAGGTGACGATATGAGTAAAAAGGCGATAATACTGTTAAGCGGTGGCCTTGATTCTGCAACTGTTGCTGCAATAGCCAGGAATGATGGATTCAGTCTCACAGCCCTGACTTTCAGCTACGGGCAAAGACATGAGATAGAGGCGCAGTTTGCAGAAAGGCTGGTTTCTTTTTTTGAAATGGAAAATCATCTGAAGATTGATCTTCCTTCTGAAATTTTCAGGTCAGCCCTGGTTAAATCCTCGGGCATGGAAGTTCCTGACGGAAGAGAAAGGAATGCTGAAAACGACATACCTCTGACATATGTACCTGCAAGAAATATTCTTTTTCTTTCATATGCTCTTGCATTGGGAGAATCCTCAGGCGCATATGATATTTTTATTGGCGCCAATGCTGTTGATTACAGCGGATACCCGGATTGCCGCCCGGAATTCTTTGAAATTTTTACTGAAATGGCAAATGTCGGTACAAAAGCTGGTGTAAATGGGGATAAATTTTATATACATACCCCATTACTCCATATGAAAAAGGCGGACATAATCAAAAAGGGTGTGGCTCTTGGACTGGACTACTCTCTCACCCACAGCTGTTATAATCCTGATGAAGATGGTTCTTCCTGCGGGAAATGTGACAGTTGTCTCATAAGAAAGAAAGGGTTTCAGGATGCAGGAGTTCCTGATCCGACAAAGTACAGGGAAGACTGATGCTGGATGCAATAGCCACTGTAATTTTTCCTGGATTATGTGTTAATTGCGGCAAACCGGTACTTTTCAGTGAAAGAAACATCTGCATTGATTGTCTTGAAAAAATTGAATTCATATCAGACGGATGTTCAAGATGCAGTGGAATAGTATTCGATGGAGAATGTACAGTATGCAAAAACCGTTTTTTTTACCCGGAAAAGAACATCGTCATTGGTGAATATTCTTCTGTTCTTAAAAATATTATTGCTGCACTCAAATTCAATGGGTGTACAGGGCTTGCATCTGTTATAGCAGATTTGATTGTAAGGAAACTTGAACCGGAGAAGACTGCTTTCGATATTATAATACCGGTTCCAATGTCAGGGCAAAAGAAGTGGAAAAGGGGATTCAATCAGTGCGAATTGATTGCAGTGGAACTCGCAAAAAGGATGAATATTAAATCATTGAGTCTGCTGAAAGAGAAAAAAGGATCATTAACCCAGAGGAATCTCGGGTACAGGGATCGGTTTGTAAACGTTCTCGGGAGGTATGAGTTGTCAAAACCGGAAAAAATAAAGGGTAAGAGACTTCTTCTTATAGATGATATCTTTACAACCGGCGCAACTATAAACGAATGTTCAGGTATCCTCCTTCGCGCAGGAGCACTTTCGGTTTTTTCGGCAGCGCTTGCAAGAGCAGATATAAAAAAGCTTGAAAAATAATAACCACTGGCTAAAATGTTAAACGTTGACCCCGAATCAGGATGTCATGCCGATTTTTCATTTGAAAAATCAAACATAAATTTATAAATAAAAGTATTTACTTGGCTGTTGCCGTATAATATACATTCCTGAAGAAAAGCTAATGGCAAATATTTTTCACCGTTTTGACGGTATTGGAATGTATCATGGTTATTCAGTAATGGTAAAGTAGTTACTGATAACTTTCATCGCTCAGAAAATAATCCATTGATGGAGATTGAAAATGAAAAGAATTTCAGACGATAGTGTAGAGATCATTGAACTGGAAGGAAGGATTGATCAGGACCTTTCAGAGGAGTTGGAGGGGATGCTGCAGAGTTGCCTGGATGAAAAGAAGTATAATATCTGTATTGATATGGTTAATGTGAAACATATTTGCAGTTCGGCTCTTGGGACCCTTGTTGCAATAAAAAGAAAAATAAAGGATAATGAAGGCGATATTAAACTCGTGATCGTTAATGATAATCTCATGAAACTTTTCCAGACAACCATGCTCGACAAGGTTTTTGAAATTTTCGATTCAAAAAGAGAGTGCCTCGTTACATTTGACTGATGCAGATAACTAATATGTCACATTCAATAAAGGATATTCTTGAACCGATAAATACAGAACTCGAACAGGTCGATGTGAGAATCAAAGAGATTCTTTCAACCGGTGTTTCACTTCTGGATGATAGCGCTCATCATCTCTTCCAAAAAGGAGGGAAAAAGATCAGGGCTTCGCTTATAATACTTACAAGCGGGCTGAGAGGCGATTTCCCGGACGGTGTTATTGATATTGCGGCAGCCGCAGAGATTATTCATGCTGCCACGCTTGTACATGATGATATCATTGATAAGGCTTTCCTCAGACGGGGGGATATTACTGTTTCTGAAAAATGGGGAAACAAGGTTGCTGTTCTTGCAGGGGATTTCATGTATACAACCGCTCTTGAAATCGCGGTTAATGATGAGAACAAGAAACTTTTTCCTTTTATGGTAGCAGGCACCAAAGACATGGTCAAGGGTGAATTGTATCAGCTTCAGTATTCAAATCTCAATTCGATTACAAGGGAGCATTATTTCAGGATCGTTGAACTCAAAACCGCTCAGTTTATGGGGACCTGTGCCGCTCTTGGAGCTCTCAAATCAGGGAATAACGAAGAGGTTGAACTTCTCAGGGAGTTTGGCCTAAATCTGGGATATGCATTTCAGATTATTGATGATACTCTCGATCTTGTGGATGATCCAAGCGCTACAGGAAAGGATGTCGGGAATGATTTTGAAGACGGGAAAATAACCCTGCCTTTTCTTTATATTCTTGAAGGTACGGATGAAGAAAGGAAGACTGTAATAAGGGATTATATAAATAAACCTGATGATGAAAACTGGTTAATAGTGAAGAACCTGATCAGGGAGGAAGGCGCAATTGAATACTGTATGGACGTGGCAGGCGCCTATATCAACAGGGCTCTTGGGATAATTAATTCCTTTCCTGATTCTGAAAACAGGAATATACTCATAGATATCACAAAATTTATCGGTAACAGGGATTACTGAAAATCGGAGGTCCTATGATAACCAAAGAGAAAGAAGAACTTTTGAAATATTATAATCTTGGTCTGGCAGCATACAAGCAGATGAAGTGGGATGATGCAATCAAGGCATTTGAAATGGCCCTGTCAATTGATCCTGAAGACGGCCCGTCAAAACTTTACCTGACCCGGGCAACTGATTACAGGCAAACTCCGCCACCTGAAGACTGGGACGGTGTTTTTACAATGACAACCAAATGATTCAATACAGACAAATATAATAAGCGAATAAACGGAGTATTTAATGACTAAGAAAATAATTCAGGTGAACAAAAATCCGGTATATGAAATCGGTATGGTTGCTACAGTATTCGGCAAGGATACCGATTTTAACGGAGACCTCAGTTTTAAAAAATCACTTCAGATAAACGGAAAATTTGAGGGCGAGATAACATCAGGCGGATTTCTTGTGATTGGAGAAACTGCAGAAGTTAAAGCGAATATTACAGCAAAGACCGTTATTATAAAAGGGACTGTTCACGGTAATGTAAGGGCTGACAATGGGCTTGAGATTCATGAAAACGGTAAACTCTTTGGTAATATCCGCACCAGCAGACTTAAAATTGCAGATGGGGTGGTATTCGAAGGTAAGTGTGAAATGATTAAGCCTGGAGAGAAAAAATCGTCGGATGAAGCACCATCTTCAGACACGGCTTCGAAAGAATCCGCATGATTATTTATTCGGGGAGTTCCTGGCTTTTGGGAATCCCCTGGATGGTACCCCTTCTGTATTTATCAATATCCTTTTATGGGATTTCATGCATGGTCACTGTTTTTAATGTCAAAATTTATATATTGACACAGCGTAACTGATACGTTGTAATGTATTTATTATAACTCTCAGGATTCATGTGAATGCTATGAAACATACTGCAATAAATTTATTTACCTTTTTATCTGCCGGTTTAATCTTTTTTTCTTCTGCGGGCAGCCTTTTCTCCCAGGAGGAAGACAAGTCGACAATGGATATTTATTTCGGAGTGAATAGTTATTATTCTTCATTTTCATCTGAATCTGATTATGTCATCATGCCTGAATTTTTACTTTCATTGTCCGGCGAAAATGTAAGAGGCGGATTCAGTTATACCGGTTATATGCACAGCCCGGTATATGACAGCGAATCCGTGAGAAAAAGAATCGACCTTAATCAGGCAGGCCTTTTTCTTCAGGGCCGGGATCTTGGGGGATTCGAAATAACGTGCCAGGCTGATTATACATGGGGAGACAGGGATTACTCATCGATTCAGGGGCTGCTTGGGCTCGGATACAGTTCGGATATATGGAAGCTTAATGGATTTTATTCCAAATCAAAAGCCGATTATTCTTTTGAAAGCACTGATATCTCTCTGGTAAGCAGTGCTTTTGGCGGACAGCTTGTTTTTCATTATAATGACAAACTTGATGTTAAAGGTGAAGGAAGAAGAGACTCCTTTGATTATTCAAAATCAGATTATACCTTCAGTTCAAATTTGCTGAGGCTGGGCTTTGAGTCAAAACTGAAATATATCAATGTCCTGTTCGGAGGTTCTTACGGATATGATTCTGATGAATACCGTTTCCCGGGCGCGGATGCGGGTGTTTCGCTTACGTTGTTTGATAACATAATTATAAAACTCTCCTATTCGTTTATCTACTATATTTCTCCGGGGGATGATGATCATCCATATACGCCTGTCGATTACATGAGTTCTTCGTATTCGACATATGTTTTCAGGAAAATTGAAAAAACAGGGGATTCGTTTGCTGTTAATTCACTCAGACTGTCAGTATCCTTTCATTTTTGATTCATTTTATTCATTGACATAAATTTTGCCGGATAAAGAATATATTATAGAAATATGTCCATTGCGGATATAGTACTTTTGGAGGAATAGATGCCCCTTTATGAAATTAATAAAAGAAAACCTGTAATTGGTGAGGGCTCATGGATTGCGCCCACTGCTGAAATAATCGGTGATGTAAGAATAGGAAAAAACTGCTATATCGGATTCGGCGCTATACTGAGAGGAGATTACGGAACCATAATTATCGGAGACTGTACTGCGGTTGAAGAGGGAGTAATAATCCATGCCCGGCCTATGGGCGAGACCAATATCGGCAAGAGTGTTACAATTGGCCATATGGCTATGATTCACAATGCTGTTATCAAAGACTTTGCTGTTCTTGGAATGCAGGCAATGATAAGTGATTTTTCTGAAGTGGGGGAATGGTCAATAATTGCTGAACAGTCCCTGATAAAAAGAAACCAGAAGGTTCCGGATAACAAGGTCTATGCCGGTGCTCCTGCTGTGGAAAAAGGAGATGTTCTTGACCGTCACAAAGAGGAATGGACCCTGGGCAAGAAGGTATATGTTGACCTGACGAAACAGTACAGGGAAACCCTGAGAGAGATTGACCACTACAGTACTTCATAGTGTTTATCCCCTTATCCCCTGTTTCTTTCTTTATTAAAATGTGGTTCATTTCAGCCTGGATACCATGCCCGACTGAATTTGACTCCCGGGGTCGACTGCCCCGGATAGGATGGTAGGCTTGATTCGGCATCCAAACCCGACTACTCCGGATACCTTGGTCGGCGGGTTTGACATCCGGGGCTGACTGCCTTTGATCTCAATACCGGTTGATTTGACATCAAAGGTGGCTTGCCTTTGATTCAGAAACAGTCTTGTTTTGCATCAAAGGTCAATTGCCTGCAATACCTGAATCAGGAAATTCGGGATCAGGGGACTGCTTCCTCTGGTTCGGAAACAGGCCGGGTTTAATTCATGCAGAGGTTATGCTGTATGCGGTTTTCAGCTAAAAGGCTGTTTCCGCGATTATCAGTATTTTTATCAATCATACTGCTTCTTCATCCCCCTTCTGAATAAAAAGATTTTTTGCACTGCAAAAAGTAGTGGTCAAAAAACACTGATGTATTCAATCTGACGCTTTATTACACCGGAGGAAAAAAGGTGAAAAACTTAAAGAATGTAGCAATTATTGCCCATGTTGACCATGGAAAAACCACGCTTGTCGATGCAATGCTCAGGCAATCAGGGGTTTTCCGCGAAAACCAGAAGGTCGAGGACAGGGTAATGGACTCCAATGATCTCGAAAGAGAGAAGGGGATTACGATTTTTTCAAAAAATGCGTCTATTGAATACAATGGATGCAGAATCAATATAGTTGATACTCCAGGACACGCTGATTTCGGCGGTGAGGTTCAGAGGATTATGAGAATGGTTGATTCTGTTTTACTTTTGGTCGATGCCTTTGAGGGACCAATGCCTCAGACAACATATGTTCTCAAAAAGTCACTGGAACTCGGTCACAGACCCATTGTTGTTATAAACAAGATCGACAGGCCAAACAGCAGGCCTATGGCAGTTCTTGATATGGTATTTGATCTTTTTGTTCAGCTTAATGCCGATGACGAACAGCTGGATTTCCCGGTTGTTTACGCGTCAGCAAAACAGGGAATCTCATGCCATGAGCTTGGGGATGAACAGAAAGATCTTGTGCCTCTGTTTGATACAATACTTTCTCATGTTAAGGAGCCTGATGGAGATGCTGATCTGCCCCTTCAGTTTCTTTCATCCGCGATTGAATATGATAATTACCTTGGCCGGCTTGGCACAGGAAGGGTATACAATGGAAGGATAAAGGCAGGAGATGATGTTGTTCTGCTCAAAAGAAATGGCGATAAAGAGGTATCAAGAATCCTCAAGATTTTTATGTACACAGGAATGAAAAAAACAGAAGTTGCAGGCGCTGAAGCAGGGGATATTATCACAATTGCAGGAATCGAAGACATTGATGTGGGAGAAACAGTTGCTGATATTAAAAATCCGGTTGCCCTTCCTATCATTGATATTGATGAGCCTACTCTTTCGATGACCTTTTCTGCAAATGATTCTCCTTTTCTCGGAAAAGAGGGTAAATATGTTACATCGTCGAACCTAAGGGACAGGCTGATGAAAGAGGTTGAGAGCAATGTGAGCATTGTTGTGGAAAGAACTACCACTCAGGATGCCTATGTTGTTAAGGGAAGGGGTGAACTGCAGCTCGCTATTTTAATTGAGAATATGAGACGTGAGGGATATGAATTTCAGGTTTCAAAACCTGAGGTTATATATAAGGAAGAGGACGGTAAAAAACTTGAACCTGTCGAACTTGCCATTATCGATGTTGCTGATGAATTCGTTGGGCCTGTAATCGAAAAAATGGGTACCCGCCGGGGTGAGATGATCAATATGACCAAGGGTAATGACGGATATACCAGGCTTGAATTTTTCGTTCCGTCAAGGGGACTGATCGGCTTCAGGAATGAGTTCATGACAGAGACAAGAGGAACCGGTATTCTCAACCACAGCTTTTATGAATATGCATCTTTCAAGGGGGAGATTCCTACAAGAAACAGGGGTGTTCTTGTTGCTCATGAAAACGGTACTTCCATTGCCTATGGTCTTGACAGTCTTCAGGACAGGGGTATAATGTTTATCGGGCCCGGTGTGGCTGTTTATGAAGGAATGGTCGTTGGAGAACACAACCGTGAAAGCGATCTGATCGTGAATGTCTGTAAGGGCAAAAAACTGACCAATGTAAGAGCGTCAGGTTCTGATGATGCAATAAAACTGACTCCTCCGAGAAACTTCAGCCTTGAACAGGCTCTTGAGTATATCGAGGATGATGAGCTTCTCGAGGTTACACCTGTCAATATCAGGATCAGAAAGAAGGTGCTCGATAAAATTGAAAGGAAGAGATCCGAAAGGAGGTAATCACAACGTTGAAGGAAACCCTTCTCTGGCTGCTTGATTACTTTTTTATGGTATTTCATACTCTCTTTTCAATCTTCAATATAACGGGATGGATGTGGAGGAGAACGCGTCCCTTCCATCTCGCTTCAATCATTATCACTGCTTTCTCATGGGGTGTTCTGGGCTTCTTTTACGGATGGGGATACTGCTTCTGCACTGACTGGCACTGGCAGGTGAGAGAGGCTCTTGGCAATCCTGTTGAATCATACTCCTATATTCATTTCCTTATACTTGAACTCACCGGAATAAATTTTAATCCTGAACTTGTGGATATTACTGTGCTCACGGTTTTCTTGCTGAGTGCAATCCTCAGTGTTTTTTTTAATCTCAGGGACAGAAAAAGCTCTTAACGCTGTCGTTTAACCGCGAGTCTGAAACCGCCCTGGTTCTGTTTTCTCAGGCATTGAGAGTAATTTTGGAAATCAGTGCTTATTCCTGAATTTTATTACATAATAGAAAACTCTGTTATCCTGGTGGAGTGAATAATCTTCTTTCATTTACCCAGAAAAGTATTTTTTAAGAATAAATACTTTCTTCTTTACATTTTATTTTGAGGATATTTAATTTTGCCTGATTGCAGTAATCTATAATTACTGCAATCAGGGCTGAAGATGTATCAACCTTCCCCTTGACGGGGGATGCCGGGAGGGGGTGAAAAGTCTGTCATCGTATATTGAATTGTGTGTCATTCCTGCGAAGGCAGGAATCTCGTGGAGAAGATCTCATGAACTCTCTGTATGAGATTCCGGCATTCCGTCTTACTTCAGCCGGAATGATAAAAAAATGAATTATTTCACTGCCAGCCTTATTTGAAGAATATTGAGCGTTACCGAAATGCTCAGGGAGTCAAAACAGTGAGTTTATAATGATCAATACGAAAACAAACAAAAGAGAATGCAAATGGTACCGGGTCTGTCCAATGAAAAGGTATTATGAAAAGGGACTTATCGATGAATACTGGGTTAGGGAATTCTGTCATGGAGACTGGAATTCATGTATGAGATACCAGCTTGAAGAGAGCGGAAGGTATCATGAAGACTGGATGCTGCCTGACGGCAGTATCAGGCAAGACCTCAGGTGAGAATAAAATGAAAATAACGATTCTGTATGACAACTACCAGGCAAGAGATGATCTCTATTACGGGTGGGGGTTTTCATGCCTTGTTGAATATAATAATGAAACTCTTCTCTTTGACACAGGGGAGAATGGAAACCTTCTTCTGAAAAATATGGAAAAGCTGAATATTGATCCCGGAAAAATTGATCATCTTTTTATATCTCATGACCACTGGGATCATACAGGGGGTATTGGTGATATTCTGAAAATTGCTGAGCCTGCAGTCTATATTCCATCCTCTTTTGAACTCAGCGGGTACAGCGGTGAAGTGAATTATATTGATTCACCTGCAGAGATTTTCCCGGGTGCTTTTTCGTCTGGCGCGCTTATGGATTTTGAGCAGTCACTTTTTCTGGAAACGGATACAGGTTCTGTGTGTATTGTTGGATGTGCGCATCCCGGAATAAAAAATATTATTGATTCATGCCCATGCCCTCCTGTAAAGGCCCTTATCGGAGGATTCCATGATTTCAGGGATTTTGCTGCACTTGAAGGAATAGGGCTTATTTGCCCGACCCATTGTACTGTTTTTCGGGATAAAATATTCAGCCTTTACGCTGAAAAATGTCTTGAATGCGGTGCAGGAAGTGTAATTCAGATTGATTAACCGGGGCAAACGGCTAAATATTATTTGACATATTGGAGTATATATATCATATACCAAAATCATTTAACGGAGGTTATATATGAAAAAAGTTTTTTCACTGGTAATGGTTATTCTTATGCTGACACTGCTGGCCGGCTGTTCAAAGAAGGATAAAGAGAATGGTAAAACAGCAGAAGTAAAGAAAGAAGTAAAAGATGATCTGAAACTTATTAAGGCAGAAATTGCACCACAGGCTGGTGATGTTGGGGTGGAATGGGAAGCGGTCCTGGAATGGTTGACACCGATTGGTACACCCGTTGCATCGTCATTCCTTAAACAACAGGGTAAATACACATATTTTGCCAAAAATGTTTCAGACAATAAACTGGAAACTGCATGGGTGGAAGGCAAAGACGATAATGGTATTGGTGAGTCGATCTCTTTTAAAGTTAATATCGCAAAAGATGAGAATGGCAAACTTGTCGAATGGGGAGATGTTTACCAGTTCAATGGTAAATGTTATATACTGAATGGTGTATATTCTTCACAGGCCCTTTTTAAACAGAATTCAAGGGTAAAAAAGTTCAGGGTTTATTATAATGACAGGGCTCTGTGTTACGTGGAACTTCTCGACAAAAAAGACCTTCAGACATTTTCACTGGTCGATTTTTTCTTCCTTAAAAGATCTCATGAGAATAAGAATGCCATCAGGGTAAAGAATGGCGATATGATCAGGTTCGAGATTGTTGAAGTATATGAAGGATCAAAGTATAAGGATACAGCCGTAACTGAATTACTTGGCGGATCTGCTGGAAATTAAAGAATAAAGTGATAAAAATGACCTCCCCCGGGAGGTCATTTTTATTGTGGAACAATATCTGATTTGCCGCATGAAAGGAATATTGCTGCTGAAATAATAAAAGCTGCAGAAATTATTTTTTTCACTGATTAGCTCCCTGCTGATTGAATTGTTGTTTTTGCAACCGGGCCTTTTACCCCTGAATTGTTAACTGCCCTGGCCCTGATTGTTACGGGTCTGCTGCTTATTTTTATTATAAACTGTGAATCTGATTTTTGCCATTTCTTTTTGTCAATGCTTGTTTCGAAATGACTGAATCCCGGAGAATATGTATATTTTCCGAATCGGTCGAGATGTACTGTTTTAACATTTTTATGTGATGATTTATTGCTGATTCTTATATCAACCCTGTTCAGGTCATGGAAGAGTGCTTTCATGTCATTGATTTCTGACTTGTTCCTCAATGACCATGACAGGTCATTTCGGTTCAGGTCATCCTTTATGATATAAATAGGGTCCCATATATCTCTCCCTGATCCATCGCTGTGTGAAAAGAAATTGTTTCTGCCTACTACTGCAATGTGATATGTATACGAAAGCCATTTCTCTCTGATAGGTTTTCTGGCCCACAGGCCATTGTAGTCTTCTTCTACAGGCAGGTCTTTAAAGGTATACATCATTTTTTTTCTGCCGGTACTGTATACGAAGGTCAGGTCTGTTCCCCTGTTTTTTATCCACTCGTTTCTTATTTCCAGAATTGAAAGAGGAATGCCTTTTTTCTCGAGGTGTATGTTCCAGCTGGGGTCAAAGTATATCCATTTTTTATACTGGTTAGACCATATGTCTACACCGGCATGTATTTTGGGCTCGGGCATCTTCAGAAAGATATAACGCGATGTCCAGCCCATGGAAAGTGAACACTGCATCATAACAGCTGAAAAGGCAGTGCATATAAATGGTTTATCCTGTTTGTCGAGCTCAAGTATTTCAATGGAATTCCTGAGGTTAACATCACGGAAGACAAGTTTATACTCAAGTTTCCTGAAAACCCATTCCCTCAGCAAAAGCATCTGTTCGAATTCGGATTTTCCTCTCTGACAGTATTCATCATAATCATATAAGTCCCGGAGTTTTTTAAGCTCCGGGCATGAAAAATTTTCATGATAAAAAAGAATGGGAGAATTCTGTATTTCATAACGGTCTCCCTGTGAAATGATGATTGAGAAAATTGCCGTTATGAGAATGCCTGTTTTTTGAAGCATATTTTATTTTTTGCTTTTTACCTTAAGTTTTTTCCCGGCAAGTATCAGGTGGTATGTCATGTCAGGATAGCCATAGCCATAGCCGTATGCAAAAGGCAGCATGACTTTTGAATTTTTATCAAGAAACAGTTTCAGGTCTTTCTGGTAGTGGTTTTTGAAAACAGGCAGGGGTTTATGGTATTTGCCGAAACCGGTGATTTCCCATGAGCCTTTTTTAAAGTAGCTGAAAGGAATTCCCGAATCATCCTGAAGGATTGACTCGCTTCTGCTTAGAATCAGGTTTCTTATTTTTGAAAAGGTATTCCATTTCATGAGATATGATGCTGATTTTATAATGGTTGTAAAATCATTATATCTGTCTGTGAATTTCTTAAATGATTCAAACTGTACTGATGAATTACTTATGTCGATCTGAAAGTATCTTGCCCTTCTCAGCTTTTTGCCCTTTCCTTCAGTGAATATTATCTCGACTCCATTTACTGAGCGTTTATTCTTCGGAGCAGGGGCCTTTGTCAGCAATGATCCGTTTCGGTTTATATAAACGCTTTTTACCTGTATTATTTCATATCCGCCTCTTGCCAGGAAAAACATCATGAGTCCTGTGATTCCGGAGAACCTGTTTCTGCCAACATTTTCCTGCATATCTGTGGTTACAAAAAAAGCATGGTCAAGAGTGAAGTTGAGTGCAGGGGCAACAGCCCTGAGATTTTTGAGAATTTTATCAGGGTCGGATAATGTTGTATCCGGAATCCCTCCTGTGGGCTCGAGCCCAAACATGAGAATATCTCTCGCGTCCGGATAGAATACAAGGGCGTTCAGAATATCCGGACCGCTGAAGGGATAAAAGACAGAATTGCTGTATGTTTTACTGAGATTTGATTCTCTCCATTTTGTAATTTTTCTCATATTCCGGGTTATGAATCCGTTCCAGTTTTTTTCAATCATTTGTGAATATTTTTGATATTCAGTACCGGCAGCTGCTTTCCTGAGGGTCGAATTTTCTGAAACAGGCAGACCGGCAAGAAAACGCGCTGTATCGTTCCATTTACAGTTTGCCTCATTGACTTGTATTGGAATGAGTTTGGAACCATCCGGGACCCTGTCTGCCGGGAAAACTGTCTGTTTTTCACAACCGGTTAAAAGTGCGGACTGAAGAACAAAAAGGGAAAATATGATATATCTGATTTTTTTCAAAATATACTCCTGGATTATAATAGTAAAAAAGTTCTGATAACACCGCAGCAGAAGACAGCCGGGCTAATAAGCTTTTTTCATCAGTACTGAAAAGTAATTTTAGGAATAAACAGTTTTCAGTGCAATAAAAAATACTGTGTATTTTTCTATAAAAGCAGATACCAGGAAAAAGGCAGGCAAGTCAATAAAAAAAGAAGCAGGTTCGGTTCTAAATATTTCACTATCCTTTGTTTATGTAAATCCCTCCTGGAGGTTTATTGATGATCCAAACATGCTGTATTCATGCCATAATGATGTTATAACGAGGCTGAATACAGGCTGTAAAAACAGGACACAGGGGACAGAATACAAATATTTTATTTTTTTTGATTGAATATCCGATGGCATGAAGTACAGCAGAATTTGATCTCCTCTGTTTGATCTTTTCATGTTTTCACTCATAAATGCATTGTAGGGAGTTCCTCTTCTGCCGGGATAATGTTTCCAGCTCTGCTTCATCTCAGCATTCATCCTTTGCCAGGTTTTGACGAGATTTGCGAAGTTTTTCCTTGCTGCTTTCTGAAGCGGGGTTTTGGGGTCTTTGGGTATTACCCATCTGCGAACGAATGTCTTCCCGTTTCTGGAGTAGAACACCATACTTCCGAGTTTACCGCTTATTTCGTTTATTACCGGGTTTGCTGTTACATGCATTTTTTCTTTCCTTAATTATCAGTTTTATAATTTAATTTGTATGTGTTTTTAAATGATGAATGGATACAAATAATATTATTAAGAATAAAAACTGAATCCGGAATAAATATGTAATAATTCTTCTTGCATCATTATTTGATCTGATAATATTAAAATATTATCAGATCAAATAATATGGAGGATTTTTAAGGATGATCCGATTGTTCAGAACCAGAACTTTAATTATTATTTCACTGCTGATTTTTTACGTGTTCTGCGGATTCTTCTGCTGCGGTTCATCTCAGACAGGAAACAAAGGGCCTCTTTTTTTTCAGGTACACTTCACGAATCCATTGAACAGCATAAGTATTGGAGATGCAAAGAAGATTCTTAACGGGGATTCATCCATATTGAAAATTGCAGGTAATAACGGAAAAAAAATAAAATGCCATATATTTGTTGATTCACATATCGAAAAAACCGTCAGGGAAAATTATCCGAATCTTGAATTTACTGTGAAGGATTTCAACAGATCCGATAATGCCGGGAACAGGTGTTTTCTGGGGATAAGCGATCTCAGGGGATTAAAGCCATATTATAAAATTCTCTATATTGATAATGTGCTTCCCTGGGGAAGATTGAAAGAGGATTACAGTATAGATAAAAAAGCCGGGTATGCACTGAGTCTTGACGGTCTTAATAAATGGAATGATAAATCTCACATAACGGTAGTTCAGACAGGTGTGACTGCAATGACCCGCGCTTTTATGAGAGAAGTTGAAAGGCATGGAGATATGAATCTTCCGGTTAAACTTACGCGTTCCATTACCAGCAGTTCTGACATTGCAATGACTTCCAATGAAGTGTCATTCCTTGATCCGTGTACCTTTCCTCTTCCGGACAGGATGCTTTTCTGTTCTCCAGAGAAATATTTTTCGATTCTTGAGGATTCAGGTTTTGATATAATTGAGCTGACTGGAAATCACAATAATGACTATGGGAGAGAATATAACCTCAATACAATGGGGATGATAGAAAAGGCAGGAATGTATTATTTTGGCGGAGGCAGGAATCTGGAGGATTCATTACAGATAAGATATATCAAAGTTAAGGGAGTAACATTCGCTTTTCTTGGATTCAACCAGTGGGGGCCGAAAAACGCATGGGCGGATAAAAACAGGCCCGGTGCTGCAAGGCTCACTGAGAAAAGATTTTTTTCTGCTGTAAGAGAAGCAGTTAAAAAGGCGGATGTTGTTTTTGTATCAGTTCAGTGGGGAAACGAGAACAGCCCTGTTCCGCATAAGATTCAGAAAGACTATTTCCGCAGGGCAGCTGAAATGGGCGCATGCATTATGGTTTCATCTTCAGCGCACCGTGCAATGGGTATGGAATTCCATAACGGCAGATTTATATCCTATGGCCTGGGCAATTTTTTGTTTGATCAGATGCATTCAATCAACCACAGGAGAGGACTCATTGCCAGGCATCATTTTTACGGCAGCAGACATATATCAACTGAGCTTATCCCTTATCTTATTCATGATTATTCACGGCCTGTTCCTGTGCATGGAAAAGAAGCAGAGCAGCTCTTTGATTATGTATTCAGATACAGTCTTGGAAATGTTTTCAGGAAGTGATATTTATCTTTTGCTGTGTCATTCCGGCTGAAGTGAAACGGAATGCCGGAATCTCGTACAGAAGATTTATTAAATCAACTCCATGAGATTCCTGCCTTCGCAGGAATGACCAGAAAGAATTATTTCCCTGTCATGCTTCGACTCCGCTCAGTCTGACAATATCCAATATACGATGACAGACAATTCAATATATGATGCCAAAATTATTTTTTTGTAGATTCAATTTATGATGATTGCAGAATTCGTCTAAGTCATGAGACTGGGATTGATCCTTCCACCGGAGGAATCTCTGAGTGTTTTGCAAAATTCTGAGAACTCATTTTTGGGGACCTTTATCCTGAACACGATGCCATCCCCCGAATAATCTTCTTCTTTTTCTTTTATGCTGAATTTATTCAGAACAGAATATACCTGGCCTGTGAGTTCAAAAGGGCAGGTGAAAACAGTATCAGTATATTCTGTAACCTCTTCTGTTTCTGCATTTTTGAGACATTCGGCAGTAACCCCTGAATAGGCACGAACAAGCCCGCCTGTCCCGAGTTTTATGCCGCCGAAATAGCGGGTAACGACGATCATTACATTGTCAGTTTCGAGATTATCTATTGCGGATAGAATGGGCCTGCCTGCAGTGCCGCCCGGTTCTCCGTCATCTGAAAAGCGGTAGATGTCGCCTGCTCTGTAAGCCCAGCAGTTGTGATTTGCTGAAGGGTCGCTCACGCTTTTCAGGGCATGCATTGCCTCGTCATGATTGTTTACAGGAATTGCATTAACAACAAAACGGCTTTTTTTGATTATAACTTCACAACTTGATGATGATTTGAGGATTTTCATGCTTTAGAGATTCACATTATTTTTATTCCGGTTTTAATTATTTCTCTGGCCAGGGGATTCTCATGGTTGAAGTCTTCTTTTTTAAAAGGAATAACTTCAATGAGTGTTGAAACTTTTCGTGTGTATTCTCTGATTGTATTGCGATCCTGAATTCTGTTCCCTGAGAATGCATCAGAAACCAATGCAATATCTATGTCACTCCATTCATTGTAATTGTTTTTTGAATAGCTGCCAAATAGAAATGCTTCGTCAATTTTAATACTGTTTTTTTTCAAAGTGGTTATATATTCATCAATAACTTCTTTTATTACAGAAGGGATTTTATCCATGATAGCAATTCCTTTATTTTGTCGAAATATTCAAGCGTAAATTTATTATTATCTTGAATATATTTAAACAATCTGCAATGTCAATATGTTTATTTTAAGGGAACCTCGATAAAATAATATTTGGACGTTCCCCTGAGGGTACAAGATCTGATAAAATCAGGAGTTTTCATTTGTAATATTAATGAAACTCCTGATTTTTAGAAGTACCCTTAAAGAAATATAATTGATCATTTAAATAACGGGTGTAATATTGTCTCTTACTGAAATAATTTCTGAGGACTGCAATGGAAGAAAGCACAAAACTTCTTTTTCTCAATAACCTGTTTTCGATTCTGTCTGCTGAAAAGGGGGCGAATCTTAACCGTAAAAAGAGCATAATTGATGCTAAAAACGAACTCACCCTTGTGAATGATGAGCTCACCAGGGCAGTGAGTGAATGGAACAGCAATGGCAGGCAACTCAGGTTTTCAACAGACCAGGAGGAGAATATCCTGCTCTTCAGTTATATGGCTGCATCTCTTCTCTGTGAGGATAATCTGCACGATGATTCAGTTGCTCTTTTTTATATTTTTTCCGAAAAAATCGGAGTGCCACAGACTGTTGCATCAGAAGTGCTGAAAGGCAGGGAAAGGTTCAACTCTGTTCAGGAATTCTCTGAGAAAACCGGGCTCATACATAAGGCTGTCAGGGAAGGATCTCTTCGCAGCAGAAAAAACAGCAGAAAAGAGCCGGTTGATTCAAAGGATTTTTATATTGCAAACCAGGTATCTCCTGAAGGCCTGGATGAGCTCCAGCGTCTGCTGCTTGCTGCACACCTCGACCTTCATACTGCAATTGACGGCCCTCCGGGAGTCGGGAAAACCAGGAGTGTTATTGAAGTGTCCAGGATTCTGGGTAAAAATCTTTTCACAAAGACATGTTCAAGCCGAACAACTGAATCTCATATTATATCGAGCCCTGTTCTTGCAGTTGAAAACGGCGCGAGTGTATCGCGTCATATAAACGGGCCTCTTGTTCTTGCAATGGAGGAGGGGGCCATTTTCTATGGTGATGAGTTTAATCTTCTCAAGGAAGACGTTCAGAAAAGACTGAACAGCGCGTTTGACGAAAGACGCTATATAGACAGAAATGACGGTATGCAGGTTGCTGCTTCACAGGGATTCTGGGGAGTGATTTCATATAACCCTACCCGGAATATGATTGCAAGAGACCTCGAGGATTCAGTTGCGGACAGGTTTATTCATTTCCATTACAAAAGATGGTCTCCTGATTTCAAGGCATGTGTTTCATCAGGAAGGGCAATGGGTATGGACCCGCTTTCATCTGATAACAGCGCGAGTTTCAATATCAGTCTTGAATGGAGAGGAGTAAGCACCGGGCTAAAATTTTTCAGGGGTATGGTAATCTCAGGCAGAACCGAATGGTATGATTTCTTTACAGGAAAGAAGTCGGATGAACAGCCTGAATATATATACAGGGTATATGACAGGGGGAGCATACTGAAAGATCTCACTTCTGATAAAATGAAGGAACTCGCCTCTCTTGCAAAAAACAGCTTCTCTGAAATAGAGCTGGCAAGAATAATTGCCAGGTTTACAGATATGCTTCATTCATTATCAACCACAGGGAAATCAACACTTCTTAAAAAAATCGGTCTTGGTAATATTATCGAGGAGGAAGACCTCGAACTTCTGATGCTTCACGAGAGCTCTGCAAGAATCGAAATGGCTGCTTTGCGCCACTACCATGAACTGCTGGCAAGGGGATTCAACCGTTACCTGGCTCAGACATATGCTGCGCGTCTGGTTATTGACCAGGTTTGCTATGGACAGTACAGGGAGAAGCGGCTCAGGAATACTACGGTATATTCTCTTGTTCTCCGGATTGCTTCTGCCATGAGACTTCTTACCGAGAACAGCAGGTATAACACTTCTTTTGACGCATCAGGTTTTCTGGCCAACTGAGGTTCTGAGTGGACAGGCCTGAATTCAAAGCAATGCTTTCAAAAAACACTTTGAATTATATTGATGAAGTGTTTTCAGAAGCCAATCCAAGGAAGGCTCTGCTTTTAAAAACTGCTGCGGATGTGTTCACTGAGGATGAAGTTTCTCTTTTTGAAGAACTCATTGAATGCCATGGTTTCAGGAAATATTTAAAATCCAGAAAGAGAATATCCTCATCCCGCCTTGAAAATTCACTGCATATTTTATTCAGAAGAACCGCATCAGGGATTAAACCTGACATTATTGCAGACATTGCAGCAGGGATGACAGAACCTGAATACAGGGCTATTGAGAGGTCTTTTTTCAAACCGCCTGTTGACAGGGAGTCGTACGAATTATTCGAAAAGGGATTCGTTATGGTGGGTGAGCAGGATCTCATTCTCCTGGGTGAATACTGCGAATTCTGTTATTCTGAAGAGTTTGTCTATTTCAAAAGTGATTACAGGTCTGATTATGAATTATACGAAGACATGTTTTACAGGCTTATTGATCTTCTTCTTGCAAAAAAGAGTTCAGTTGCAGTAAGGCAGTATGCAGAACTTCTGATACGCAAATCACTGATGAGATTCATTGATGCAGGCCGTTATCAGAATGATCTCTCAAAATTTATTCCGCTGCTTTTTGATGTATTCTACTATCATTCTGATCCCCATGTTTTTTTTGCAATGCTTGATATTTACAGTAAAAGATATCCCCGTATCAGTTCCGAGGATATGGCGGAGAAGGATGCTCATCTTTACAAAAGGCTCTTTAGCCTGTGGCCGCATTTTTACTATGCAGGAACCTGTGACAAAAAATACAGGGATGAATTCAGGGAGTTTATTGCTGACTATGGAAACAGCAGAAAGGAATTCGAGCGTTTTGTATGGAACACTGTTTTTGAACTTGAGCCTGAAAAAGCCTGCCGGGCAATGACAATACTCAATTCAACCGCATTCAGCTCCCTCAGGGGATTCTACAGTAATGATGACAAAACCGTAAAGTTTCTTGTAAGGAATATAATCACAGTAATCAGTGAAATGGAAGTCAGGGATATAGGCAATTCTCTTTATACTATAGTTCTGAAACTTCTGCTGGGCCTTAAGATAAGTAAAAGTTTTCTTAAAAGACGGGCGGATTTTTTTGCATGGATGAAGGAAAGAACTGATTCAGTACTGCTTGAAATTGAAGTGATAAGATTTCTTTTCTTTGAATACATATACATTGCACTTAAAATAGTTCCCAATGAATCTGATCTCAGGATGACAAAATACTGTGATATGCATCACCGTTATTTCTGTTCGATGATTGATGATATTTATTCAAACAAACTTTTTCTGCGGAGAAATCCCGGGTTTGATCCTTTTGAGAATCTTCTTAAGTACCTGCGAAAGATTATATGGAAAGACATGTATGAAAAATTCGGAGACAAGGTCTATCAGCTCGAGGAAGTAAAGAGTATTGCAGAGGCAACAGGCAGAGAGGATCAGGTAATAGCGGAACTCGATAATGTTGAACCTGAGTTTTTCGGATTCTATCATGAGAGCCTTGTTGATGTATTCAGAACAGATCCTGACCAGGTCGCTGTTGCGGTAGCGAGTGATTACTGGTGCAGAATTACACTTAATCAGGCGCTAACCTATTGCCACGGAGTCCTCATCCCCCTTGTCGGAACAATACAGATAAACGAATCAGAGAGATCTGCCTATACGAGCGGTAAAGAAATATTTCTGCCTGCATACATCAGTTATTTCAGGGATGCGCCTGAACCACTTATTGAAAACAGAAATCTTACAGTATACATTGGCCTAACTATTCATGAAGCAGGGCACATTATTGCAGGTTCGTATCATTTCAATATCTTTACCTGTCTTAACAAGGTGGAAAGGCCTGATCTGCTTAAGCAGATATGGAACTGCTTTGAGGATTTCAGAATCGAGAAATTTATGATTTCTATTAACGCGCATCCCCAGGCTGAAGACATACTCTTTACGCTTAACGAGTACTATTCTGTTTCAATGTCAAAGGAATTTCTGCCTGCCGGAAGCAGGTTTGTTATATATATATTTGATGAGGCAGGCGGATATAACAGGGAACTTAAGAAAGATGCTGATTACTGCAGCATGATTGACCAGCTTCTTTCAAGGGATCTCAACACAGGAAGATTCAGGGGCCTCAGGGAACTTGCAGAATATGGTGTACAGCGACTGAAGTCTGTTGACATTTCCAATCCGCTGGGAGTGTATCCTCTGACAAGGGAATTCTACGAAATTATGAAACACTGGCCTGAGTCTGATCTTGAGGGCATGCTTGAACCCCGGTTTCAGAGGGGATTCAATTCTATTCCGGAATCTGATGATGGCGAAGGCCGCAACCGTCCTCTTTCACGTGACGAACTTGATGAGCTCTACCGGCAGTACAATGAGAATCCCAGGGCGTTTCTCGAGGCCAATGATCTCCCGGTATTTACTTCTCTTTTGCCTGGAAATGAAGAAGGAGAAGAAAAGAGTTCTCAGGGGGATCGCCAGTCTGATGGTTACAGAAATCCGGGCATAGATGAGTTTATTGAAAGAGTGGTGGATTATTCTTCAGAATATAATTATGAAGATTCCGGTACAATTGATTTCTCTACCAGAACTGCAGCTGATGATGAAGCAGCTGAGAGGCAGAAGTCAGAGGATAATTCTGTAAAGAAAAAGGGCAGGTCAAAGGGCAAAAAGAAAAAGTCGGGGGATAACAACTCAAAGAAGAAATATGTCTACAGTATCAATCCGCGCACTGGTTCACGAACCAGGCTTTCTGAGATTTATGAATTTGACATGAAGGGCAGGGATGCCGGGTTTATGAGAAAATTCCATAAGTGGGAATCCCTTGCTGCGGTGGTTCAAAGACAGCTTGCATTCATGCTTCCTGTGATTGATGAAAGATATGATACTTCTCATGAAGAGGGTGAAATGAATATGGAACTGTTGCTCGAGGTTCTGTGCGACAGGGACTCTTCACAGGTTATGCCCGAAATATTTGATATATACACAGAAAAGAGGAGAAGCCTGGAGGTCGTAATAGGCCTTGATGCCAGCGGATCAACAGCGATAAATATTGACGGCAATTTTTCAGAAGAAAGTGATACAATTCTTGATATAGAAAAAGCTTTTGCAATGATATTCGCAAGGGCTCTCAGTCATCTTACAGAAAGGGTTTCTGTTTGTGCGTTTAATTCTGTTACATCAACCAATATCTATAATGCTCATGACATTGACAGTGTATCCCTTTTCAAACCTGATGCTTCAAACCGGGATGGTGATTTCATAAGATATATTAAAAACAGGTTTGAAAAAAGCGATGCAGAGGTTAAATACTTTTTTATGCTGAGTGACGGACAGCCTGCTGCTGATAATTATAACGGCAAGGAAGCTCTTGATGACACTCTCATCGCTATGAGGGAGTGTGTAAACGCAGGGGTAAGCCTGTTTTATTTTAATTTTGATTCAATTAAAAGCGACTATTTTGATGCCTTCAGCAATGAAGCTACCTGGGCCCGTTATTTTACAAGTCCAACTGAAATTCTGCCTGCCATACCGGATCTTGTTTCAACTGTAATCAATTCAATAGTGTAACAGCCGTGAAATCTTTCTTGACAATATTGAGCCTTTAATTTATGACCGACCGAACAGTCGGCGGGACGGCTTTATTTTACCTGTGCCGGCCAGCGGGTCGGCATGATGATTTATTCAAGGAGATAATCATGTTTTTAGGCATACCGGATGCAGGTGTTGCATCAGCTTTTATCATGCTCATTGTGTCAGTTCTTGTGTGTGCGGTTTATGGAATTGTAAACTGGAACAGGGGAGACCTCACCATGGAGGAACTGGAGGAAGAACGGTGCTGGTTCAGGGAAGAGCTGGAGATTGACGAAGAGATATCGGGGGGAATTTAGATGAATATTTTCTGGCTGGTAACTATTGTTGTTATATATCTGGCGGTTATAACATATCTTGGATACAAGGGATATAATGACACAAAGAATTCTCTCGATTATATGCTTGGAGGAAGGAATATTCATCCCTATGTAATGGCTATGTCATATGGCGCAACTTTTATATCCACATCGGCTATAGTGGGTTTCGGAGGTGTTGCCTCTGTATTCGGAATGAGTATACTCTGGCTTCCGGTTTTTAATATTGCTGTTGGAATATTTATAGCATTTGTTTTTTTCGGCAAGAGAACACGAAAGATGGGGTTAAATCTTCAGGCTCATACATTTCCTGAATTGCTGGGAAGAAGGGTTGATTCCAGCTTCATTCAGTGGTTTACAGGGTTGCTGATTTTTGTGTTTATGCCTATCTATGCGGCTGCTGTTCTGATCGGTGCATCGAGAATAATGGAAGGTTTGCTGGGCATACCTTATATCTATTCTGTTGCGATATTTTCGGTACTGGTTGCGGGATACGTGATAATGGGCGGACTCAAAGGCGTTATGTATACGGATGCTCTTCAGGGAACTCTCATGTTTGCGGGAATGATTTTTTTGCTGGTGTTTATCTATGCAAAACTCGGGGGGATTACTGAGGCTCATACATCTCTTACAAACATGGCATCCCTTGTGCCTGAAAAACTGAAGGCAATTGGTCATACCGGATGGACTTCCTCTCCGTCATCCGGAACTCCTCTCTGGTGGATAATGTATTCATCACTGGTCCTTGGTGTAGGTATAGGTGTCCTTGCTCAACCGCAGCTGGTAGTGAGATACATGACAGTAAGAAGCGGGAAGGAACTGAACAGGGCCGTACTTATCGGCAGTATATTCATTCTTGTCACCGTAGGAACCGCTATGATCGTTGGAAACCTTGCCAATGTATATTTCTACAATGAGTCAGGAAAACTTGCGATTCAGGCGGCTGCCGGAAATCATGATTCGGTAATACCCCTTATCATAAGCAAGGCAATGCCTGAGTGGTTCGGATACCTTTTTCTGCTGGTTATACTTTCTGCCGCAATGTCTACTCTAAGTTCACAGTTCCATGCGATTGGTACTTCGATTGGCAGGGATTTTTATGAAAACAGAATAAAAAAGAGCCATGTTCCCGGTCAGGATCTCCTTATTACCAGGATTGGTATCGTTATTTCTCTTATCGCAACGGTTCTTCTTGCTCTCGAAATGGGTACTGGTATAATCGCAAGAGCAACAGCTATCTTTTTTGGTCTTATGGCATCCAGTCTTCTGGCTCCATATATTGCCACGCTTTACTGGAAGAGGTTGACAAAAAAAGGAGCTGTTGCAGGAATAGTAGCAGGTCTTTCAAGTTCTGTGTTCTGTTTTCTGTTCATTCATTTGAAAGAGGCAAAAGTTTTTGGCCTGTGCGAAGCCATAACCGGAAAGGCAACTCTGCTTGACGGACTCTGGATGTTTGTTGATCCTCTTGTTATTGGGCTGCCTGTATCTGCGCTCTTTACGGTGATTGTTACATTGATGACCAGGGTTGAAAATCCTGAGACAGTAGAGAAATCTTTTAAAGGGATCTGATTTTTTTAGAAGACATTCTCTTTTGTTTCAGGGAGAATGTCTTTATAAAGGAGAATCCCTATGAAACCAGCATTTTTTAATATAGCTGAAAACAAGAAAAACAAGATTATTGATTCGTGCATTGATGAATTCGGTATGTATGGTTACGAGAGAAGTTCAACTGACAGAATAATTCAAAAGGCGGGTATCTCCAAGGGCGGTCTTTATGAGTATATTTCCACGAAAGAAGAGCTTTTCCTTTTTATCGTTGAATATGTTTATAAACAGCTCTATGATTTTTTAAGGCAAAGAGCTGTTAAAAAGGATGAAGAGCTCCCTTCTGACATACTCGAGCGCTTCAGGGTTATCTCAGGTATTGCAATAGATTTTTATATTGAGCGTCCGGATTTTATAAGGTTTATTGCCAGCAATTACAAACAGAGTGACACTGAACTCGAGGATAAAATCAAGAAAATTTTTCTTGATCAGTTTATGGATATTTTCGGAACCGTCAGCGCCAAAAACCTCAGGTATAAAAAAGACCGGTTGATTGATCTTCTTGTGTGGCTTCTTGCAAAAACACGGGATGAGTTTCTTCGTGAATGTGAAAAAGACCGTGATCTGAAATCCCTGAAAAAGGCCTATCTGAAAAACTGGGAATTTTACCTCAGTATCCTGAGAGACGGAATCTTTAAAAACTGAAGGAGAGGATCGGTTTGAGCAATATAATCCTGACAGGTATGCCGGCGGCAGGTAAAAGTACAGCAGGGGTTCTTCTCGCAAAAGCTGTTGGCATGTCTTTTGTGGATACTGACCTTGTTATCCAGAAAAAAGAATCAAGAGTGCTTATGGATATTCTCGGGAAGGACGGGCTTAATGAATTTCTGAAGATGGAAGAACAGGCTATACTTTCTGTTAACGTGGACAATACCGTTATTGCAACAGGCGGCAGTGCAGTTTACAGCAGCAGAGCAATGAATTTTTTAAAGAGTACCGGCAGTGTCTTTTATCTCAGGGTCGCATATAAAGAGATAGAAAGCAGGATTTCGAATATCAAAACACGGGGAGTTGTGATCAGGGAAGGACAGAGCCTGGCTGATCTCTATGCTGAAAGAGAACCTCTTTACGAAAAATATGCTGATCACATTATAGACTGCACACTCTGTGATGTTGAAGATACTGTATATTCAATAATAAATTATATATAGACTGAACACGGGTCAGGCCGGACCGGAAACTGTCCGCGGTTTATAATAGTGAATCAGTTTTTTATTTTTCAAGGTATTTCCTGATAAGTGATCTTAAGCCTGTGTCATTTCCGTATCTGCTGAATTTCTGGTGCAGGTCTTCCAGAATCAGAACAGAATCATCCTTTATGTCAAGCAGGCAGGTCGCTGTGATCTCTTCATCGATATTTTCGGGCCTGCACAGTGATGGATGCGAAAGGTTTATAAATTTGCGGCATGTCAGGGGACGCACTGAGTATATTGAACATTCACCTCTTTCATTCAGAAACGGGCATGGACGGTTCATCTGGTAGAAGCAGGTCAGAATAAGATCGACCGGATCAAGTTCTTTGCATTCTGCGTTCTGACCGATTTTTTCATTAACCAGTTCATCGATCAGGTTGTACTGTTCAATGTCGCTGAAACAGGCTTCGAGTATAGGATCAATATTTTCAGGCTGATTCTTTTTTACATAATCGGCAATTATCTCTGCTTCAAATGAATATACATCTTCAACCCAGTGATTGCAGCAATGTGCGCAACCCTTGCTGCATGAAACAGGAGCATTAACTCCCTGTATGAATTCATAGAGGTATGAGTCAAAGAGACTGAGAAATTCATTGTAAAACTCAAGAAAAGACGGATTCAAAGGAGAATCTGTTTCAATGTCCTGAAGTTTTTCGAGAATTTTTTCAATTTCCAGGTGTACTTTTTCTGCCCCTGCAGGCATGGTTTTAAATATATCAGGGTCTGGTTTCATTTATATCTTTTATTGTTTATGATTTTGGCAGGGGCTTGTGAACTGTTTCCCTGCTGGGGAAATAGTTTGATCGAATATTGTAATGTCAATAATAAATTGTTGGCAATAATTTTCTTTTTTTCCCATTAAAAGTATTTTCAGGAATAAGTTCTGATTAAAAAAATCTCAGGTAATCAACATGCTGGATCTTATTGCAATATTTGGAACTTCGTTTGTAGTGGCCTTATCCGGTGCACTCATGCCTGGACCGCTGCTTACAGTAACAATTAGTGAATCCGCCCGCCGTGGAGCATGGGCCGGGCCTCAGCTGATTGCAGGTCATGCAGTTCTTGAATTTGTCATGGTTGCAGTACTGCTGTTGGGAGTTGGCCCGTATCTTCAGACAGACAGAGCATTTATAATAATTGCATTTTGCGGTGCAGCCATGATGCTCTGGATGGCAGCCGGCATGTTTTCATCCCTTCCTGAAATGACTCTTGTTGCGCCCGCAGAGGGAGGCAGGGAGATAGGGCACCCGGTTGCTGCAGGGATTGTCATGAGCCTTGCAAATCCATACTGGCTTGTGTGGTGGGCTGCAATTGGTCTGGGCTATGTTACATATTCAATGACATTCGGATGGGCAGGCATACTCTGCTTTTATACAGGCCATATCTCAGGTGACATGGCCTGGTATACTGTTATATCCGTGAGTATATCCAGGGGAAAGAATTATATAAATGATTTTGTGTACCGTATAATGATTGGGATGTGTGCAGCCGCACTTGCAGGTTTTGCCCTTTGGTTTATATACTCAGGAATCAGTCGAATGGCATCTGTCTGATTTAACTAAACCCGGGAAACAGTTACTCTCAGGCAGAGGAATGAAGAGTCTGCCTGAGGTATATTTCAGTTTTCCCTGAGTACGTGTTCGTCATACTCGATTTCAAATCTTAGTTTGTGTTTTGATTCTTCTGTTGCAAGCGACATGAAAAGCCCGCGCATATCTTCATCCTCTGCTTTTTCTGAAAGGGCAGTGTAGAGTTTGAAAGCAGCCTTTTCTTTCTGCATGGCGAGAACGAGTGCGTCCTGATAGGTCATTTCCGGTGTTGGTTTAACACTGACAATGTAATCAGCTATCCTGAGATCTTTTACTGCATCGTGTTCCAGGCTGTAAAGGCCTTCATCCTTTACCCTGATGAGCCTTGCCTTGTGTGAAATTTCCTCTTTTGCAAAATCTTCGAAGATTTTTTTCATGTCAGCTGTTCCTGCCCGGTCTGCAAGTTCGGTATAGAAGTCAACAGCCTTTTGTTCTTCATTGATTGCAAATTCCAGAATGTCATTGATTGATTTGAATTCTTTCATGATTTTTTCCGGTTTTATTTTTTTTTGCCTGAAAGAGCCGTTTCGAACTCTTTATCGAATCTTTTAACTACAGAATCACATCCATACCCGAAAAGCCTGTTTGCATTATCTTTATCGGTTATAGTGAATGAATATTTTTTCTGTTCCGAATCCTGAGGAAGCAGGGAAATTATTTCGAGCATTATTTCTTCTGTTGACTCTGGCACTGTGTCCCCAAGTTCTGAAAGAATTTCCGCTATCTGTTCTGTATTCGAGAGACCGGTTTCCATTGTCAGAGCCCCTGTATACTGCTGAAGGACTTTTCCGGTGTTTGTAAAACTTCCATCTGTTTCTGCCGGAAACGCTGCCGGGAGAATAAGGTTTGCTCTTTCAGCGGTTTCTGTCATGAAGTAATCCTGTACTGCAATGAATTCTGCCTTACTGAACCATTTGCTGATTCTTCCTTTTTCGATGGCGCTTCCAACAGGATCTTCACCGAAGATGAAGATGTTTTTAACTGCTCCCCGGTCGAGGAGGGATTCAGTATCCTCGGTATATTCTGAGAAGAGATCTTTCATACCCCATTTCTCTGCAATTTTTTTCCTGGAAATTTCATCGTTCAGTGAAAGCCCTCCGGGCAGAATTGAAGGATATATCCCCATGTCAAAAATGCCGTGCGAGTTGTTTTTTTCCTTAAGGGCAATTATTCCACTGCCTGTTTTTCCGAGCTTGCCTGTTACAAGAGCAAGATTTATTATTTCTGATGAACAGTTGGCAGATACCTCTTTTTCGGAAAAAATGATAAGTGCGTTCTGTTCAGTGTTATATCTTGCGGCGAAATCTTTTAGTTCTTTTTCTTCAATTCCGGCCTTTGTAATAAGAGATGTGAAATTTTCATTGAGAAGGGATTCCCTGTATCCATCAAACTCTTCACATCGGTCTTTTATAAACAGCGAGTTCTCTTTGCCTTCCGAAAGCAGCAGGTGATTCAGAGCCTTGATAAACCAGTAGTATGATTTTATCCTTATTACCCTGTCTGCCCTGGCTTCCATTGAACTCTTATCCTGTGTTGTAACGAGTTCCACAGGAGTTCCTTTGATTTTTCGCGCGTTATTGATCATGAACCCTGCAACAGCATTGTCCCTGTTTGTCTCAGATCCGATTATAAAGATTCTTCCAGCGGCCCTGATCCCCTCAAAAGGAGCATTGGCCCTTGTGCTGGAAAAGTATCCTGTAGAACGCGACATGTAATGGAAACTGTTTATATTGTTCGTGCCGGTTCCCTTTCTGGCCAGTCTCTGCACCAGGTAGAGTTCTTCGTTTGACAGCCTGGCTCCTCCGGTGAAAAGGTTCTGGTCAGGGCTTACTGCCCTTATTTTTTCAGCAATTATTTTTGTTGCTTTTTCGAAGCTGATTTCCTTCAGGGAATTTCCTTCTCTTAACAGCGGTTTGGTTATCCTGGAACGGTCGTTGATATACGAATATCCAAATTTAGCGTATCTGCATATGTTTGTATCTTCATTGATGAGACCTTCCGCGCCCGTTGTTTTCATAACAAATCCATTGCGGTGATGAAGGTTTATAGTACATCCTACTGAGCAGTAGTTGCATATGGTTTCAGCTTCATCGAGTCTGACAGGACCGGGCTTGAATGATGTGTTCTCACTTATTGCAGCGGTAGGGCAGGCTGAAATACAGAGTCCGCATGATTCACATGTTGTATCCATGAGTGAATCTCCCATGCTTGGCGCAACGAAAGTGCTGAATCCCCTGTCTACAAGGCCAAGTGCCTTTGCTCCTACAACCTCGTCACATATTCTTATACACCTTGCGCAGAGTATACACTTGTTGTTGTCTATCTCTATGTAGGGATGTGAAAAGTCAATGGGGTATTCATTGAATTCGCCAGCGTATTTTTTCTGGTCAACATTGTAGTCGTCTGAGAATTTTTTGAGATCGCATGTGAAATACTCCACGCATCCGCATTCAAGGCATCTTCCGGCTTCCTGGCAGGCGGTTTTTTCATCCGCGTATCCAAGTTCGACTTCTTCGAAATTCACCCTTGCGTCAGGTGAAAGCGTAGGCATTTCTTTTCTTTTCTGTGATGCAAATTTTGCCCTGTATTCATCCGGTTGCTGCTGTCTGAAGTTGTCCTTCGAACTGATGAATTCCTTTTTCTGCGGTTTTATTTCTTCACCCATAAGATACTGATGGCAGCTCTGAGATGCGGTCTTTGCCTGGGCAATGGCCTCGATTATGGTTGCCGGGCCTGTTACACCATCACCGGCAGCAAAAACAGATGGTATTGCTGTCTGAAGGGTTTTGCTGTCAGCGTCAATATCCCCCCACCTGTTTACTGCGAATTCATATTCACCTGCTGCAGAATTTATGTCGTCAATAAAATTCACATCAGTCTTCTGACCAATTGCAGCAAGGATGTAATCAACTTTCATGTCAAACTCTGAACCTTCTACCGGAACAGGTCTTCTTCTGCCTGACGAATCAGGTTCACCGAGTTCCATTTTTATCAGGGTCATACTTTTGAGGGTCCCCTGGCTGTCCTTGTTCACCAGAACGGGGTTTGTGAGAAACATGTATTCAATGCCCTCGAGTTTGGATTCGTGAATTTCAATAGGATTTGCAGGCATTTCCTTTTCAGTACGGCGGTAAACAACGTACACTTTTTCTGCTCCGCACCTCATGGATGTACGGCAGCAGTCCATAGCGGTGTTGCCGCCTCCGACTACTGCGATTGTTTTGCCCGTGAAGTCATGCTTCTGCCCTGTTGCCTCCATATTCTTCAGGAAATCTATTCCTGAGAAAACGTTTTGGGCATCATCACCTTCGCATCCGAGAAGAGTTCCCCTCTGTGAACCAATTGTGAGGATTACGGCATCGTATTGTTTTTTAAGATCTGCATATTTAAGGTTGTCTCCAAGCTTTCGGTTGCAGAAAATTTTAACACCTGTGTCAGTTATTGAATCAACCTCTTTCCGGAGTATGTCATTTGGCAGCCTGTATTCAGGTATTCCATAACGCAGCCATCCCCCTGCATGGGGCATTTCTTCATAGATATCACATTGATGGCCTTTCAGCTGAAGAAACCATCCGGCAGAAAGCCCTCCCGGCCCGGCGCCTATTATAGCTACCTTTTTTCCTGTTAACGGACTGATCACCGGTTTGTATGGATTTTCAGATTCAAGGTCATAGTCTGCTGCAAAGCGTTTTAAATAATCTATGCCAACAGCTGAGCCCTCTTCCATCAGGTTTCTTCTGCATGCAACCTCGCATGGTCTTACGCATACACGTCCGCAGATCGCAGGCAGAGGATTGACTTCTTTAATAAGCCCAATAGCCTCGCTGTACATTCCCTTTTCTATAAGGGAGATGTAACCCTGTACATCCACACCGGCAGGGCATGTCTGTCTGCACGGAGCGACACAGTCTGCGTAGTGATTGCTCATGATAAGCTCCAGGGCGTTTCTGCGGGCATCCCTTACCTTCTGATTGTCTGTGACAATATTCATGCCTTCTGCTATTTCAGTCGAACATGAAGGCTGAAGTCCCCTCATGCCTTCAATTTCAACAACACATACAAAGCAGGAGGTGTACGGCTTCAGTCTTGGATCATGGCAGAGTGTAGGTATTTCAATACCGTTTCTCCTTGCCAGATCGAGTACTTTTTCGCCTTCGTATCCTGTTGTATTTTTTCCGTTTAATATTACATTTATGGTTTTGTTCATGGCTTCCACATTCATCACTCTGTTATCTGTTTTTTCTATGAAAGGAGTATAGCGTCAAAATTACACTTGCTGTAGCACATACCGCACTTTATGCAGTCATCCTGTCTTATGAAGTGAACTTCCCTGCGCTCCCCATCTATAGCGTTTACCGGGCAGTTCTTCGCGCATACTGTACAGCCTGTACATTTGTCAGGGTCGACCTCGTAAGTGAGAAGCTTTTTGCAGCTTATTGCAGGGCATTTTTTGTCCCTTATATGCGCTTCGTACTCATCCCGGAAATATCTTATTGTTGTAAGTACGGGGTTAGGCGCGGTTTGTCCGAGTCCGCAGAGGGAGCTGTCTTTTATCTGGTGCGCGAGTTCCTCTAGTTTTTCTATGTCTCCTTCTTCGCCTTCGCCTTCGGTTATACGGGTAAGGATTTCCAGCATTCGTTTGGTTCCGATTCGGCAGAAAGTACATTTGCCGCATGATTCCTTTCCCGTGAATTCAAGGAAGAAACGGGCCATGTCCACCATGCAGGTGGATTCATCCATTATTACCATTCCGCCCGATCCCATTATTGCTCCGGTTGCTGTAAGTGAATCATAATCAATTTTTGTATCAGCAAGGTGAAGGGGGATGCATCCGCCTGACGGGCCTCCAAGCTGAACTGCCTTGAATTTTTTTCCGCCCTGTATTCCGCCACCGAGTTTTTCTATTACGTCTTTTATTGTCATCCCCATGGGAACCTCTACAAGGCCGGAATTGTTTATTCTTCCAGTCAATGCGAAAACTTTTGTGCCTGGGGATTTTGGTGTGCCAATTTTTGAAAACCACTCTCCCCCTTTGTGAAGAATTACAGGAATGTTGGCAAGAGTCTCAACATTGTTTATGACTGTAGGCTTACCCCAGAGTCCCTCAACTGCGGGAAAAGGGGGTGTTGGTGTCGGCATCCCTCTTTTTCCTTC
>CAZEJW010000001.1:68008-80285 GCA_964512685.1 uncultured Leptospirales bacterium
TCTCTGTTCCGAATGCCCTGTATGCGGGCGCACCGTTTCTGATTATCCAGGGAATGTTGGCATATGTTTCAACGTTATTGATATTTGAAGGCTTGCCCCAGAGCCCTGATTTGGCAGGGAAGGGAGGCCTTCTCCTTGGCATGCCTCTCTCTCCTTCTACAGAAGCGATCAGGGCGGTTTCTTCTCCGCAGACAAAGGCGCCTGCACCTTCCTTGATGTAGAGATCAAAGCTGAAATTGCTGATACCGAGAATATTATTGCCGAGATACCCCTTTTCTCTTGCCTGGCCAATAGCTATGTTAAGTCGTTTGATCGCAAGGGGATATTCTGCGCGGCAGTATATAACGCCCTCTGTTGCGCCAATCGCATATGCCCCGATTATCATGCCTTCTATTATCGCATGGGGATCTCCCTCCAGCAGAGAACGGTCCATAAAGGCGCCAGGGTCTCCTTCGTCAGCATTGCAGATGATATATTTTTCATCGGACTTATTGTTATATGCAAGCTTCCATTTCAGGCCGGTCTTGAATCCTCCGCCGCCTCTGCCGCGCAGGCCTGAGTCAAGCACTTCCTGTATTATGTGTTCAGGCGAGAGATTGTTATCTGCAATTTTTCTGAGAGCGGCATAGCCTTCTGTATTTTCATACTCTTCTATGTATTCCGGGTCTATTGCCCCGCATCTTACTGTTATAAGTTTTTCCTGGCCCTCGAAGAAGTAGTCATCCTCACTGTCAAAGAGATCTGAATTGACAACGTAATCTTTTACAGGGTCATTGTTGACAATGTGCTGGTCGAGTATTTCAATTGCCCTGTCTTCGTCTATATTTCCGTATAAATACCTGCCGCTGTCATCCTCAACCTCTACAAGCGGTTCCCTGTAGCACATACCGACACAGCTTGTCTTCCTCAGTTCGAAGTCAAGGTTTTCCGCGTCTTTAATGGCATTTATCTTGTTGTATACCTTGGCGGCTCCGGCTGCTATTCCACAGCTTCCGAGTCCGACGGTTATCTTTGTTTTTCCCATTTTAAGCTGTTCCTGTTGTTTTTGTTGAAACCGGTTGATTATTGCCGGTTTTTTTCCTTAAGCCTTATATCCTTGATGATTTTGACTGACTCCCTGCCTGTGAGATTACCATAGGTTTCATCTCCTATCATCATCACAGGCGCAAGCGAACAGCAGCCGAGACAGGCAACTGACTCGAGTGTAAAAAGGCCATCCTCTGTAGTTTCTCCATCGTCTATTTTGAGGGAATCCTTCAGCGCCTCAGTAATAGCATCTGCGTTCTGAACATGACAGGCTGTTCCGTGGCATACTTTTATTATATGTTTACCAACCGGTTTGAGCCTGAACTGAGCATAGAAAGTCGCCACTCCGTACATGTCACTCATGCTGAGGCTGAGCTCTTCATTCAGACGCTCAAAAGCCTCTCTCGGAATATACCCGAAGAGATTCTGTACTCCCTGCAGGAGGGGGATCAGGTTTCCTTTCTTAAATCTGTACTTTTCGATCAGAGAATCCATTGCCGCCGGATTAAAATCTCCTGCTGGAGTGAGCTTCTCTTTTTCCTGTGGAATTCTGTTTACTCGCATACCTGTTACTTCTTTATAATTGGATTTTCAGTAATTTCCCGAAAAGCTGACCGGGCATTACCTTTTTCAGTCATCGACTGAATGTAGAGTATGTTACGGAATTGTAAAATTTCCATGCAGGCATTCTTCTGAAAAATGCCTGCCTTTTTTTTGAATAAATAATTCTGAATGTTGCTATCTAATGCAAAAAAAAACAGATCTTTGAACTGTTACAGGGTCTTTTAAGGCTTTTCGCCGTGCTGAATGCCTCACGGAGACCGGTATTTAATATTCTATAAAAAATATTTCCGCAAAATTAATGTAAAGTTCCATTTTTGTCAAGAAGTTCCATCAGAATGAGTCATGTGAAAGAGGATGATTCTAGAGACTGATGATGGATCTCAGCTTTTTTTTCATTCCTGCAGCCCATACGTCCGGAGCAAATGTTGAGATGCGGTGGGTTCTCCTTCTCAGGCGGTTATGGGGTTTGTCAAGAAGGCATATCATTGTGTTGAAAATTTCCTCCAGGTTTCCGTAGATTCTGTCTCCGTGGGCAAGGAGGATTGTGTCGATATCGAGAGAGCGAAGTCTTATGAAGGAATTTTTCATTGTTTCCTTGAAAAATACCGGAATGGGCAGGTTCAGTTTGCTGTTAACGTTTATTATGCAGTCAGCTCCGTAGAGAATTTTTTCTTTTTTATTTAAGACTACTATGTCATGAGTAGTGTGTCCCGGTACATGCAGTACCTGCCAGTCTTCAAAACCGGGCAGGGTGTCATTGTCTTTTAGCAGGATATCAGGCTTTACCCTCTTGTTGTATCTTACCTTTTCAAGTGGTTTTTTATTCTGTTTTCTTACTGATTGGGCCATGAAGCAGTCGAGCCTGTGCTGAATGCATCCGGTTATTCCCCTGTACCAGAGATCTGCCCTGTAAAATGCAGCTATCGGGAGATTGTGTATTCGCCTGAACATTAGGGCGCCACCGGCATGATCAGGATGCATGTGAGAGACAAATACGAGTTTTATGTCGGACACAGGCCTTTTCAGTGTGTTCAGGCAGAAGTTCTCGATTCTTTTTACATCAGAGAGTGAGCCGCTGTCAAGAAGCAGAAGTTTTTCAGGATATTCAATTAAAAAGAGATTGCTTATGTAGCCTTCGATCTGATGTATCTTTATTTTATTATTCATAGGGAACCGACAGCCTGTGGTATTTTTTTGTATTTCTATTATATATAGATTATTAAAATGTCAATATATTTAATTGAATGTTTACTGAAAGAATATAAAGAATGATAAATCTAATGGCATCTAAGAATTTTAGCGGTTTTTTAAAGGTTGACTTTGATTGCGGGGGTATTTGTATTTTAGACCGGCACAGAAAAGTATTTTTAGGGATAAATATTGAAAAAATATTGATTGAAAACAACTAAAAAACAATAAGGGTTATAAATATCTGTGCTGGCAGAAATAAACCTTCCTTTGAAAGCGAAGTATTAGTTAAATCCGGAGTATCCATGATAAAAGTAATCAATCTGTCAAAATCATTCGGGGCTGAAACAATCCTCGATTCAATAAGCTTCAACATAAACGAAGGAGAAAGAGTAGGGCTTGCAGGCCGAAACGGACATGGAAAGACCACTCTTCTCAGAATTCTCACCGGAGAGGAACACCCTGATGAGGGCGAAGTTCAGATTCCAAGGGGATATACCCTGGGTTATGCATCCCAGCATCTGAATTTCACCTCTGAAACAGTACTGGCTGAGGGATGCCGGGGGCTTCCCGAACACATGAAGGATGAGGTCTGGAAAGTCGAAAAGATTCTCTCAGGTCTTGGATTTTCATCTGATGACATGAAGAGACATCCTTCGGAATTTTCAGGGGGGTACCAGGTAAGGCTGAACCTTGCCAGGCTGCTTGTATCAGAACCTGACCTTCTTCTTCTTGATGAGCCAACGAACTATCTCGATGTAGTATCTATCCGCTGGCTGTCAGGATTCTTAAGGCAGTGGAAGGGGGAACTCATCCTTGTGACACACGACCGTTCATTCATGGACAGTGTAACAACCCACACAATGGGAATCCACAGAAAAAAACTCAGGAAGATAACAGGCCCCACTGACAAGCTCTATGAACAGATCCTAAAAGAAGAGGAAATCTACGAGAAGACCAGGATCAATGACGAGAAAAAGAGAAAGGAAACAGAGCAGTATATAAACCGCTTCAGGGCAAAGGCAAGGCTTGCAGGAATGGTGCAGTCGAGAATAAAGGCTCTTGAAAAACAGGAGAAGCTCGATAAGCTTGAATCCATGAAGAATCTTGATTTTTCTTTTGCATATTCTCCGTATCCCGGGAAGACAGCAATGGAGGTCAAAGAGCTTACATTCGGATATAATGCAGATGACCCTCTGATAAAAAATTTTTCCATGACAGTAAGGCACAATGACAGGATCTGCGTGATAGGTAAAAACGGGAAGGGAAAAACCACTCTGCTGAAGCTCATGACCGGAGAGCTAAAACCTGTCTCAGGAGAAATTACCGCACATCCTGCAACCTCTGTTGGTTATTATGCACAGACAAATACTATAAAGCTGAATGAGTCTCTCACCATAGAGGAAGAGCTCATGAACTGCGGATGTGAAAAGCAGGAGGCAAGGAATATCTGCGGAGCAATGATGTTCGAGGGAGACCTTGCCCTTAAAAAGATAAAGGTTTTGTCAGGAGGAGAAAAGAGCAGGGTGCTTCTTGGAAAGGTGCTTGCGTCTCCCTGTAATCTCCTGTTTCTTGATGAGCCAACCAACCACCTCGACATGGAATCGTGTGACGCGTTCGTTGAGGCTGTTGACGCGTTTCCCGGAGCGGCAGTGATTGTCACCCACAATGAGTTTTACCTGCATACCCTTGCCAACCGTTTTGTCATCTTCCAGAGTGACGGTGTGAGCGTTTTTGAGGGTACATACCAGAGTTTTCTCGACAAGACAGGCTGGGAGGATGAAGAAGCCGCAGCAGCCGAATCTCCGGCGGAAACAGATAATGACAGCCGCATGGTAAATAAAAAGGATGTGCGAAAGAAAAGGGCTGAGATACAGACCAGAAAGAACAAAGAACTCGGCCCCCTTGGAAAGCAGATAGAAAAAACCGAAACTGAGATAGACTCTCTTGAAAAAGAACTCGCCCGGTTCAATGAAGAAATGATTGCAGCATCACAGAACGGAGAAGGTGAAAAAATTGCAGTTCTTTCGAAGAAGATTCATGCAAACCAGACACGCATTGATGAGCTCTTTGACGAACTCGACAGGATAACCACCGAGTTCGAGGAAAAGTCAGAGGTGTTTGAACAGGAGCTCGCTCTTCTTCAGTAAGTCATTTTTTGCCGATTCGTTTTTTAAAGAGAAATATCCATATGAGTATGATGTATGTGATTACTGCCGGAATCACAAGCTCATTGTATATTGTGGCAAGAGGCGCAATCAGAAGGATGAGAATCCAGTGGGTGAAAATTGTTCCCCTGGAGTTGAGTGCAAGAGGGAAATCATTCCACCTTGAAATAACAATAAGACCGCACAGGTTCCATCCGTAAAGAGAAAGGTATGAGTGAATCTTCAGGAGGAGGTTTCCGGCGGCTTCTGTATATGTGTAATGCTTTATGAAAATATATGCCATGCCTGTAAATCCTGTCAGAAGAAGAAAACCCATGCCTGAGACAAGAAACAGCTTCTGTTGAACAGGCACACCGTGCCTGAAGAAAAATACAAAGAGGATAAGTACTGTAGTAAAAAGAATCCCTGCTGAAATAAATTCCAGGGTCTTTGCTTCCAGAAGGATGAATACGAAGAATGCAATCACTCCTATGTTGATGCTCCAGAAGGAATATGTTTCGAGCCCGCAGGAATTTTTTTTGGCGTATTCTTCCACAAAAGTGAAGATCACTGCAAAGGTAACAAGAGAAACAGGGAAGGAGAATCCAAGAAAGAAAACATCCAGGGTCAGTTTCTTGAGGCTGAACAGGTGAAGATACTGATCGTTTGCAATTACAAATGACGAAAGGAGCAATGCAAGAGAAAGGCAAAGGAGTGCAGCATGATGAAATCTCTCTGCAATGCATTCATTTTTTTTAAAGAAATTGTATGGAAAAAACGAGTAGGTTTTAACCCTCAGAGTCTCTACAAGAAGTGAAAGCAGGGCTGCAATTATAAAGAAGGCAATGTATAACTCAAAGAAGGCTGAAAAAGTCAGTGCAAGGCTGAGCACATAAAAAGTGATTGTTCTCACTCCTGCAAGAGGGCGGTTGGCAGTATAATACATGATAACTGTTCCGCCCGTACACAGGTTAAACAGAAAGATATGAAGCCTTTCGAAGTTATAATCTGACCAAAGATCAATGTATCCGAAGGCAAATGCAACGCTCATGGTAATGAACATGAGAATTCTCATGAATCCGCTTTTGAAAAGGTTTCTGCTTGTAAGTTCCGGCATGGAAAACTCCTGAGAAAAAGAAAATACAATAAAAGAAACTGTATTGAATAATCCCCCGTCCTTATGAGGGCGGAGCCGCTTTTGGGTCAGTCAATCTTCAGTATTGTCATAAACGCCTCCTGCGGAACTTCAACAGAACCTATCATCTTGAGGCGTTTTTTACCTTCTTTCTGCTTTTCAAGGAGTTTTCTTTTCCTTGTGATGTCACCGCCATAGCACTTGGCTGTTACATCTTTTCTCATTGCAGAGATGTTCTCCCTTGCAATGATGCCTGCTCCAATTGCTGCCTGGAGCGGAATCTTGAACTGGTGTTTTGGAATCACGTCTTTCAGTTTCTTGATGATATCCTTCCCTCTTGTGCGGGACTTGTCCCTGTGCACAATGAATGAAAGAGCATCAACAGGTTCGGCGTTCACGAGAATATCCACCTTGACCATATCCGAAGGCCTGAAATCTTTGATGTCATAGTCGAATGAGGCGTATCCCCTGGAGCATGATTTTAGCTTGTCGTAGAAATTGAAAACGATCTCTGAAAGAGGAATCTCATATGTGAGCTGAACTCTTCTGGTGTCGATATATTCCATGTTTTTGTGGATGCCCCTGCTGTCAGTAACGAGCTGCATTATATTGCCCACATAATCAGTAGGTGTGACAATGGTGGCATCAACATAAGGCTCTTCGATTGTTTCTATGGTACCGGGATCAGGCAGCTTGACCGGGTTGTCTATTGTTATTGTCTGTCCGTTTGTGAGATTTATTCTGTACTCAACACCCGGAGCTGTTGTTACAAGAGCGAGGTTGAACTCTCTTTCGAGTCTTTCCTGGACAATCTCCATGTGAAGGAGACCAAGGTATCCGCACCTGAAACCGAATCCAAGCGCGTAAGAGTTGTCAGGTTCGAAGATAAGTGAAGCGTCATTGAGTTTGAGCTTGTAGAGAGCGTCCTTCAGGTCTTCATAGTCATCACTGTACATCGGGTAGAGGCCTGAGAAAACCATGGGCTTTACGTCTTTAAATCCCCTTAGCGGCTCAGGGGATGGATTGTCGGCAAGGGTTACAGTGTCACCGATCTTGGTGTCAATAACCGACTTTATTCCCGCGACAATATAGCCGACTTCTCCGGGGCCAAGTGACGCTTTCTTTTCCAGGTCGAGCCTGAATATCCCCACTTCGGAAACATTGAATTCCTTTCCGGTTGAGAAGAGCTTTATTACATCATCCTTCTTAACTGATCCGTCAAATATTCTTACCTTGATTATCGCGCCAAGGTATTTGTCAAAATACGAGTCGAAGATGAGCGCTTTTAAAGGAGTGTCAGGGTTCCCCTTTGGAGGAGGTATTACCTCTACAATTCTTTCCAGCAGTTCGTCAATACCCTCGCCTGTCTTTGCTGATACAGGTACGGCAGCGGAAGAATCAAGCCCGAGAGTGTTTTCGATGCTCTCCTTTGTTGAGTCAATGTCGGCGCTGGGCATGTCTATTTTATTGATTACAGGGAGTATCTCCAGGTCGTTTTCCATTGCAAGGTAGAGATTCGCTATGGTCTGGGCCTCGACCCCCTGAGTAGCGTCAACAATCAGGATTACCCCGTCACAGGATGTAAGCGCTCTTGAAACCTCATATGTAAAGTCAACGTGACCTGGAGTGTCGATCAGGTTGAAGACATAGTCACTGCCGCTTTTTGATTTGTAATTGAGGGTTATGGCATTGGACTTGATTGTAATGCCCCTCTCTTTTTCAAGGTCCATTGTGTCGAGAATCTGGTCAACCCTGTCCCTGGAGTTCATAAGGCTGCATTTTTCAATGAGCCTGTCTGCAAGGGTGGATTTACCATGGTCGATATGCGCTATTATCGAGAAATTTCTTATATGATTGAGATCCATGTTATAGTTTGCCTTTATAGTTTTCGGGAATGTTTTCTATATCTGAAGAGGAAGACTCTGTTTATTTTAACAGCTATATAACCCTGTGAAATGTCAAATACTCATTCATGATACAATTAGCAGTGTTTATTCCTTAGTTCTTTCTGCTGCAGGAGAAAGTCTGTTCTCCACTATGCCTTTTGCCGGGACAAACAATTCTTTTCAATAATCAAGTACAGGAATAAATACTGCAATAAAAGATTATTCATGAATCCTGTGCCTGTAAGAGCAAGTATTTTTTTAAAAAAGCAGATGAATTCAATAATGGTTGACATATCACGAGATCAATTTTTAATAACTTGCATTGAAACGAAGCAGATGTTTGATAAATATACATGGTTGACCGAAATGATCATAAAATGATACTCTGCCTTTACTGGCTTATGGAGTATCTTTTCTGTATTTGGATAGATTGAACATAGAGCATAAAAATCAGGGAAGGCAATATGCGGTATTTTTATCTGTGTCTTTTATCAGTCACTTTTTTTTCTGAGGCGTTGTTCTCTCAGGCCCTGCCTCTGGCAGAGGATATTCTGAACAGGGCTGATGAAAACTTGTCAGGAACGGGTATGTGTGTGGATTTCCGTCAGGTTGTTACGAGAACGACCGGAGAAAAGCGGGTGATGACACTTCAGCATGTATCAGTTGAAAAAGGAAAAAAACAGGTGCTGGAATTTTATTCTCCCGAGAGTATAAGGGGAGTGAGAATCTCCATGCTTGATTCAGGCAAAGACATAAAAGTATACTCTCCTTTGAGGAAGGAATCCGAAAGAATAACCGATGTGCAAAAGAAAGCAGTAATAATGGGATCTGATTTCACCTTTGAGGATATTATTGCAGACAATCTGGCCCGGAGGTTTTCAGGAAGAACTCTTCGCACAGAAAGATTCGGGGATACTGACTGTTATGTTCTCAGCCTCAGGCCTGTTTATGAGGATTCAGGCTATACAAGGGTTCTTATGTGGATTGGTAAAAAAGACTCTGTGCTGAGGAAAATCGACTACTACCAGGAGCACGAGAGCACTCCCTATAAAAGGCTTATTCTAAAGGATGTAAAAGATGTAAACGGGAAAAAATTCCCAATGGAATGGTATATGTTAAACCTTAACAACGGGGGCAAGACCTTTAACGAAGTCGTAAATGTCAGTTTTGACAAAACCTTTCGTGAATCATTCTTCGAAATCCAGGATTTCAAAAAGAATTATACCGGCGGCAACTGACGCATTAAGGGATGAGACCTGACCCTTCAGCGGAATCCTCACCAGTGTGTCGCATTTCTCCTCTGTGAGTTTTTTCATTCCACTGCCTTCACTTCCTATTACTATTACAGCAGGTTTCAGGTTTCTGAGACTTTTGATATCGGCTGTACCGTGATCACTCGTGCCGATGATCCAGAATCCTTCATCCTTTGCATCCTCCAGAAACCGGGCAGGGTTGGATACCCTTACAATGTCAATGTGCGCTGTTGCCCCTGCTGATGATTTTATAACAGTCGGGGTTATGTCAACAGAGTTTGATTTTGGCAGAACAACACCAACAGCGCCAAGCGCTTCAGCGCTCCTTATTATGGAGCCTGCATTGTGGGGGTCGGTTATCCTGTCAAGGAAAACGAGTACTCCCTTTTTTTCTTTTGCTGCTGCAAGGAGTTCTTTTTCACCCATGTCAGCCTTTGATGACGATCCGGATGCTGTTTCAAGGGCAACTCCCTGGTGAGTGGCTGATGAAAACCTGGAAGTGAAAAAGGTCTTCTCTTCAAAGACTATCCTCATGTTCTTTTTTTTGGCCTCATCAGTGATCGTGCTTATTATCTTGCCATGTGCATTCTTCTGCACGTGAAGCACTGAACCGCTGTCTTTTGAGGCCCTTTTTATGTATTCGAGTACGGGATTCCTCCCGAAGATCATTTCTTTTTTATCCATCTTGTGCCGTCTTTTGTATCCTCGAGTATTATGTTTTCAGCAAGCAGGATGTCTCTTATCTCATCAGCTCTTGCGAAGTTTTTTTCTTTTTTTGCGGCTGCTCTTTCTTCGATCAGTTTTTCAATTTTTTCCGCGTCCACAGACTCCTCTTCATCCTCAAAGAATATGAATCCGAAAACAGAATCAATTTTTTTAAGAGCATCTGTAATTTTGTCCCTGTCTTTTGCGCTGAGTTTGTCATCGGATATTAATGAATTTATCTCATGAAGAAATTCAAAGAACACACCGAGTCCGCCTGATACATTGAGGTCATCGTCGAGCATTGCGGTAAAATCTGTGATAAACTTGTCTGTCTTCTCTTCTGTATCAGCGCCTGTATCTTCTGTTCTTTTTACATCTTTCAGGCGAATCAGAAAATTGTCGATTCTGGCAAGTGACTGGTCAGCCTGCCTGAGCCCGTCAAAGGTAAAGTTGAGCTGCTTGCGGTAGTGGGATGATATCAGAAGGTAGCGTATTGACCTTGGAGAGTAGCCTTTTTCAAGGAGATCTCTCAGGGTGTAGAAGTTGCCCTCTGACTTTGACATCTTTTTATTGTTAACAAGCAGGTGTTCGATGTGAATCCAGTGGCGCACAAACTGCTCATCATATGCTGCCTCGCTCTGTGCAATCTCATTCTCGTGGTGGGGAAATATGAGGTCAACCCCTCCTGTGTGAATGTCTATGGGTGAATTGAAGATCTTTCTGATCATTGCTGAACACTCTATGTGCCATCCCGGGCGGCCTTTTCCGAAAGGGGTTTCCCAGAATATCTCACCCTCTTTCGGGGCTTTCCAGAGTGCAAAGTCTCTTGCATCGTCCTTTTCGTATTCATCTGTATCGCACCTTGCGCCTGACCGGATCTCACGCGAGTCGAGCCTGCTCAGCTTACCGTATTTGTCATATCCTGATATCCTGAAATACAGTGAACCGTCTTTTTCGTATACATAGTCTTTTTGCTTCAGCTTTTCTATTATATCGATCATTGAGTCAATCGAGTCTGTTGCCCTTGGTGTGTGTTCAACCTTTTCGATGTTCAGGGTTTTGAGATCTTCAAAGAATATTTCAGTGTATTTGTCAGTGTATTCCTTTAAGGTTACTCCCTCATTGTTTGATGATGCAATGGTCTTGTCGTCAACATCTGTGATGTTCATTGCATGGTCTACTTTGAATCCCCTGAATTTAAGGTATCTTCTCAGAAAGTCATTGAACATAAAGGTTCTTAAATTTCCTATGTGTGCATAACTGTAAACTGTTGGTCCGCATGAGTATATGGTTACAGGAGGATAGTCTTCTGTTTTCTCTTTTTTCTCACCTCCGGGGATAAGTTCGTCATTTCTGCATGTAAGGGTATTGTATATTCTGAGTGTCACGGTGTTCTCCTCTGTATATGGTTTGAGAAAGATGCAGTGCCCCGGTGCAGTAACATCAGGGCTGTGGTTTTTTGTCAGATTTACCTTTTTGTGAGACTGAGGGTGTTGTCAAACATTTTTTAATGGCTCAGGCCAGCTGTTCATCCGCGCTTTTGTCTGTGGAGAGTATGATTTCTTCAACCTCTTCGTATTCTGCTCTTGTGATCTCTGCTGTCTGTGCCTGCTGAAGAAGAAGGTCTGCTGTTATCTCAGGCCTCTCTATGCCGGGTTCGCCTGAACTGAGGTGAGCTATGAGAATATGCAGTTTCTTTATGTAATTGATGAGTTCCTTGAGTTTTTTGTTTTTACGTTCTATTGTCTCTTTTGATGTATTGAGAACCTTTTTGAGAAGCTCGTTTTTTTCATTGAGTTTTTTCTGAAGGGCAAGGGCTGTTTCATAGTATTCCCTGTTTACCTTCTGAAAGTTGATTCTTGCAAGTACAATTTCCTCTCCGTCCTCTCTCTTTTCAACGGATTCAAGGATATCATTGAGTTCCTGGATGGAGAAGAGGTCTTCAGTGGATGTCTGTATCCACTTTTTGCCTTCTTCGTCAGTGAACTCTGTGAGGTCCGGCATCACTGTCTGATTACGTGATTTTTTCATTTTATATCTTTATTTCTCTCTGTATGGCTGATTCGCATTATTAAAGATGATCCGGTTCAATATTAATATTTCGGCATATTATGTCAAATGACTTCAGTAAATATTAAGGGGAAAGGAGAAAGTTCAAAGTCGAAAGGGGGAGATGTAATGAACGGTCGCGACCGTAATGAACGGTCGCGACCGTTCATTACACTGGGAGAATATCCCCTCATCACGGATTGCTTTCTGCCATCAACCCTGTTTTAAAGGGTACCGACCCCTTTTAGGACGCCTCCGACCTTAATTCGGAGGGTACCGACCCCTTTTAGGACGCCTCCTACCTTAGTTCGGAGGGTACCGACC
>CAZEJW010000002.1:0-43244 GCA_964512685.1 uncultured Leptospirales bacterium
TCTCTTCTAAGACTTGTGGGTACAAGTCAGCTTCCCAAACAGGGACAATTGCATCATAAGAAAACAGACAATCAATTCCGGCAGGCAGATAATAATCTTCGCCAGGTAGAAGTCGATATTGGTCGGGTAGATGGCGATCTTGGCCCGGTAGATGCCGATATTGGCCCGGTAGAACCCGATCCTGGCCTGGTAGAAGTCAATCTTGGTCGGGTAGAACCCGATATTGGTCGGGTAGAACCCGATCTTGGCCCGGTAGATGGCGTCTGTGTAGGGGCATCTCCTGCGTGAGTGCCCCGATGGCGTCTGTGTAGGGGCATCTCCTGCGTGAGTGCCCCGATGGCGTCTGTGGAAGGGGCATCTCCGGTGTGAGTGCCCCATCTGTAAAAAATTACTTACAGTTCTGCAACATTCTCAAGTTTGAGTTTTTTTCCTGAATATTCAACACTTCTTACTTTGCTGTCAGTATCAGAAAAACCTGTTTTATTGTTTTCGGTTTTTCCAGGCTGTTGGTTCACTTCCTCACTTTCCTGTGATTCATTGTTTTCTTCATTACTTTTATCTGTTTCTTCATCTTCAACCTCAGGCACCTGTCGGTCTTTTATCCTGTAGATGATTTCTTTTGTGCTGATTTTCTTCCATTTTCTGGCCTTCTCAATATGTCTTCCTTCCGGATATGTATCTATATATACCTGGAACTCACGTGCTGCAAGATCAAATTTTCTGTCCATGAAATATGAATATCCCTTCTTAAGCCTGGCATCCTGATCCTTGTGATAATAGTTATTTGAAAGCACTCTGTTAAAATACGAGACTGCTGTTTGATACTTTTTGATCGAAAAATACGATTCTCCTGTCCAGTAGAGGGCATTTTCAGACTTCTTAGACCCGGGATAATTTCTTAAAACTCTCCTGAAAAAACCAATTGCTCTGTAATAAGCGCCCTGTCTGTAACTATTATAACCGCTGCTATAGGCCTGATTGAGATAAGCCCTGTTTATGTCAGCAGTATAATTACTGAAATTACCGTAATATTTTAAAAAATATTCATAGAGATCAAAGGCCTTTTCATCCCGCCCCATTCTCTTGTATGTCCTTGCCTTACCGATTATGGCCTCTTCATTGCTGCCGTTCTCTGAAATGGCAATGTCAAACATCCTGCCGGCTTTTTTATAAGATGAATTTTTGAGATAGGTATGGCCAAGTTCGGTATAAATTCTGCTTCTGAAATCCTTGTTAGTGGATCTGTTAAGCATACTGAGCAGTTGATGTATGCCTTCTTCTGTCTGGAGTTTCATTATATTGAGTCTGGCCATTTTGGCTGTGATCTCTGCTCTCATCTCCTGAGAAAGACTCTGCCTGGTTTTCAGGAGGTACCCGTATTTGAGATATGCCAGCCTGTTCAACCCCAGCTTTTCATATCCCTGGGCTATATAGTAATATGCTTTATATGCAGATGGTGTTTCCGGGTAACGCGCAATAATTCTATTAAACATATTTATAGAATTATTTACAGACTCTTTATCACTTCTCTCAAGTAAGAGTTTCCCCTCAACAAGGAGTTCAGATGATTCCTTTCTGGGCTGAATGTAATTATTATAATATGCAAAAATTCCAATTCCTAATATAATCAGGATCAGTCCGATCAGAGCTTCCTTTTTCATTTATCATAACTCCTGATATTTATTTTCATTATTTTAGATGCAGAATACTGAACTCACTCCAGAATTTTGATTCTTCAGGAAAATAGTGTTTAACATCCTCTGCCTGAAGATATTTAAGTGATTCAGCATATTTTTTCTGCTCTATATATGTTCTGCCAATAAAATAACGGGCTTTGGCTTTCTTATGTTCATTATCGGTTGATTCAATATATTGCTGCAATTCTTTTAATGCAAGACCGTAAAAGCCTTTAAGAAATGTTTTTTTCAATATCCTGTCAATATCATCACTGTGACCTTTTCCGGGGAATGGTTTTTCTTCGATGTATTTGTCAGTCTTATGATCAGAATCATTATTGTATCTTTTTTTAGTTTTTTGAACCAGCACCACTGAAACACCTTTCCGAAGCCTCAGTTTCCTGTTATCATTATTCAGGTAAGGAACCAGTCCATAGTAAAACATTCCCTGGGGCGGGTGGGCATCAAAGAACCTCTTTTTTTCGATATCAACTTCAGCAATTACATTTTCGGGTCTGACATTGTTCAATATATCAGGCTTTTTTTTAGATCTCAGAACCCTGAAAAATCTTCCACCTGTTGTTCCTGCATAATCCCACTGGAGTAAAACTCCACTGGTGCGTATTTCAGCACTGATCATTTTCAACCTGTATGGATTTTCACCAAGTCCAGTCCTTTCTCCCGGGAAAAAGAGACCTGATGCAGTATAGTTCTGTCCAAGTATGAGATTTTTATTTTCACTTCCTGATGCATCCCTGACAGTAACAGCATAGTAGTATGTTCTGTCTCTGACAACGATCTCATCAAGAAAATTGTCTCTGTTTTCCACTACCGTTCTGATTTCGGCTTTTTGAAGTTTTTCAGGTGTATCAATGATTGAATGACTTCGGTAAACAGAGTAAGAGATCCCACCCTTTTCAGGTTTTTTCCAGGTAACAAGAATACCTTTTTTGCCCACTTTCCGGATCAATATTCCGCTGACCTGATCGGGCAAGGAAATTTTTTCAGACTCTTTTATTTCAACCGGAAAAGATGTAAAATTGACATCCCTGTACAGCTCAATATCCCGGTTAACTATCCTGTCTCTTGCAAGAACAACATAATAATACTTCCCCGGAGGAAGGCCCGAGTCAATAACAACACCCCGATCTTTTGAGGATACAGAATTGATTGATTTTGAACTTAAAGCACGTTCTTTTGTATCAATTATATTTTTTGCACGGCCAACAATATATGTGTCAGTATAATCAGGGTTCATGTCCCATGTAATTTTAATCGTGTCTTTTATCAAAGGCACTTTTTCAGCCCTGATATTAAAGGCAATGTGCGGGGGGAATTGGGGAGTTTTACCTTTATCTTCAACAATTTCAATAACTTCTCCCGGTTCTTCTTTATCAACAAGAAATTGCGAAAAAATAATACTATTCCCTGCGAATAGTATTATAATGAGAACAAAAACCGGTAATTTATTGAAAATAGCTCTATTCATCTTGATCGTTCATTTTTATCAGTACATAATGTTTACTTAATAACAGTAAGGATACAGCCCGCCTCCGGAGACGACGGGCTGTATCCTTACTGTTATCTTTTTTTATTATTATAAATAGTCGACATAATATGATACAATCTTGACATAATTCCGGTCTGTTTATTAAACAGGGAAGTCATTGCAGAACACAAATCTTCGCTGGAAAGAAATTGAGAATTAAAGTTGACTCAGGTAATTGGTTTAATATTTCTTGTTACTAAGCTTTTTGGCTAATTACTGAAGGACTGAGGAAAAAATGCCTGGTTTCGACCTGAAAATCAGAAGCAGGGATATAAGTACCCTGATCGAACATATCCAGAAAATCGACAGAACAATCGATATCGACATGATATACCGGGCATATAACTTTGCCCAGGAGGCCCATAAAGATCATACAAGGCTTTCAGGTGAGCCATATATAACCCATCCTCTCGAGGTATCAATTATCCTTGCCGACCTGCACATGGATACAACATCCCTGGCAGCTGCTCTACTCCATGATGTTGTTGAAGACACCGGATATTCTCTCGACGATATAAAAAAAATCTTCAACGAGGATATAGCACTCCTCGTTGACGGCGTCACAAAAATATCATCCATAAAAAACAGATCAAAGGCAACTGCTCAGGCAGAAACACTGAGAAAAATGCTTATTGCCACCATTAAGGATGTAAGAGTAATAATAATCAAACTTGCTGACAAACTGCACAACATGAGAACGATCATGTTTCAGCCTCCATACAAGCAAACGAGAATAGCCAAAGAAACACTCGATATTTATGCACCAATGGCAAGACGGCTCGGGATGTCACAGATAAGCTCAGAGCTCGAAGACCTCTCTTTTCATGTACTCTATCCTCAGGAATTCGATCACATTGAAGAGATGCTCGCTCAGAGAAAAAATGAACTCGAAGAATACATTGACAATGTAAGAAACGTCCTCGTTGACAAGCTGAAGGAACTCAATATTGATTCTGAAATAACCGGCAGGGCAAAACACTACTATTCAATCTTCAAAAAGATGAATCTCCAGAACAAATCATTTGATGAAATTTATGATATCAGGGCAATCAGAATTATTACAGATGAAGTAAAAGACTGCTATGGAATCCTTGGAGTTATTCACACCCTCTGGTCTCCAATCGCCTCGAGGTTTAAGGATTATATTGCAGTTCCCAAATCAAACCTGTACCGATCTCTCCACACAACTGTAATCGGACCGGGCGGTTACCCAATGGAAGTTCAGATAAGAACCAGGGAGATGCACATAACAAACGAAATGGGTATTGCAGCCCACTGGCTCTACAAGGATAATCCCGCTCCCAGCAAAAAAGATTACAAAGACCTCAGCCTGCTTCAGAACATCAACAAACTGTACAGCGACTCACGCAATACCAGGGAGTTCATGAAAGGGCTTAAAATGGACCTTGTTGATGATGAAATATTTGTTTTCACTCCCAAGGGTAAAATCATCAAGCTTGCACAGGGTGCAACACCAGTTGATTTTGCCTATGCTATCCATACTGAAATTGGTGATCACACAACAGGAGCCAAAGTAAACGACAAGATGTCTCCACTCAAAACCAGACTGAAGAGCGGAGATATAATAGAAATATTTACCAGCAACAACGGACATCCATCTGAGGCATGGCTGAAATTCGTTCAATCTTCAAAGGCCAGATATAAAATCCGCAGCTGGGTCAGGAAAAGCAGGCCCATACAGGGACTGACTGAATCAGACAAGGCTGACAGAAAAAAAGAAAAAAAGAGTATAAAAACAGTACAGGTTCAGATTCCCGAAGATGAACAGATCAAGCTAAAAAAACTTTCGAATGAAAAAAGCATCGGGGTCAAAGTCGATGGAACATCTGATGTACTTATAAAACTCTCGCAGTGCTGCCAGCCGATTCCAGGTGATGATGTAGTTGGGTTCATCACAAGAGGAAGAGGAATAACTGTACACAAAAAAAGCTGCCCATCACTTAAAAGATTAAAAGTGGAAAAAGAACGTTTCATCGATATTGTATGGGAATCCGATGAGAAGACCCTGTATCCGATAAAACTGGCTGTAACGGCAATAGACCGCCCCAACCTTCTAAAGGATATTGCTGATGAAATATCACTATGCAAAACGAATATTCTCAGGGCCGAAGTTCATGCCCAGGACAGGCATACTGCAAACTTCAAGTTTATCCTCGAGGTAAGAAGCAACCGTCATTTGAAGGATATTATATCCAGAATAAAAAAAATTAAAAGCGTTACAGAAGCATACAAGCTCAATGAGAAGGTGATTCTCTGAAATGAAAAAAATTATTCTTGGGTCATCATCTCCACGCAGAAAGGAAATCCTTAAAACAATAATCCCTGAGTTCGAAATTGTTAAACCGGAAATCGATGAAAGTATTAAATCAGGTGAGAAACCGGTGAATTATGCAGAACGCATTTCTTCAGAGAAAGCAGTCAGTATAAGGAAATCCATCACCACCCGGGACACTGTTACAATTATATCATCAGACACAATTGTAACAATTGAAAATACAATACTGGGAAAACCTGAAAATTACGATCACGCAAGAGAAATGCTATCCCTGCTGCAGGGGAAATCACATCATGTAATTACTGCATTGACATTACTTATATGCGGAGAAGATGGACAATCATTAAAAGAACTGACCCGGCACGAGAAAACATCCGTAAAATTCAGAGAACTTGAGAATATTGAAATCGAAAGATATCTCAGTCTCATAAACTACATGGATAAAGCCGGTGCATATGCAATACAGGAACATGGTGATCTAATAATCAGGAATGTTGAAGGATCTGTCACAAATGTAATTGGTTTTCCATTGCGACTTTTTTTCAGTATGATGCAGGAAGCAGGCCACAGGGACCTGCTTGAATAAATTGAGTGTTTCTTAACTGCCGTTATTTCTGATCTCTCTCTTTGAGGACCTCTACCATTTGCTTGAAAATCTTATAAAATCCCTTAAGCTCATCTTTGTCCCTCAAAGGTCTAGGGTCAGGATATTTACCATCAATAATCTCTTTCATATAATTTGAAATGACATATATTGGTCCGGAAATTCTGTGAGTTCTTCTTATCAGCAGAACATATAAAACTATTGTTTCAATTACAACCAGAAGAAAAATTACAATCAACATAATCCTGTTATAGCTGATCATACCCTTCAGAGTATCCATATTCCCGGTGTGATTCATGCTTATGTCTTTTATTGCTTTTGCATAAGCCTTATCCTCACCGGAAGACATGGTTTTATAGGTAAGGAAGTGAACAATATTGTCCTGAATCTCTAATATGTTTTCAATTTTTTCATTGTTATTGGCAATATTCACCCCAATCGCCAGTATTATTACAGCAGTTATAATAGCCACAATGCCTATAACTGAAAAAGTGGTCCTTAGCTGCAGTTTTTTATCTATTAAATATTGCTTTCTCTGTCCCATAATCAACTCCCTGAGTTAGTTTATTTTATAATCATTTTCAACAGATTCTCGACAGTTTCTGCAACTACCGGGTCTTTGGTATTTTTACAGAAGACTGAATATTTCATTGGTGGTTTTATTTTCATCCTGTAGAGTTTATAATAATTGGTTTTAAATATAAGATCATACCTGTCGTCCTTTTTGCCAAAGAAGAATTCACTCATTATAGTTGTTGGTGCATCAGGATCATAAAATTTCACAGTATATCCATGCTCATATTGAAAGATGTCGCTTCCTTCGTCAAGTTTATACTTGAGTGTTGGCAGAGACTTCATTTTATAAGAATAATTTTGTGCAAAAATTTCTCCGGTAATAATATTAAGTTTAAAATCCTTGAGATTTGTAAAAAATCTCGAGGAGGATATTTTTTTTGATGTGAACTTATTCCTCTCAGGATAATATTCAACAACCCTGTTGATTTTATTATCGCAGTTTTCGTCGATTATCTGTGAAAAAAACTTTTCAGCACCGGTAAAATCTCCAATCAGAATATAACTGGTATCATCTATAGACTGAAAAAAGAAATAATTTCTGTAATCAATTGGAACCGGAAGAAGTTTTAACTTTTCCCTTGATATCGGAGCAGAGAAAAAATTTCCTCCAATCGCATTCGTAATCAACATTAAAACCATCAGTATCAAAGTATTAATTATTAACTTCTTTCTCATGATATTCATTCTCCGGTTTTTTTTCTTCCGTCATAATTATTTTACTCTCTGTTAAATATTAATTCAATAAAAAACATAAAAATTTCAGTAATTTATTTTATAAACCACCATTTGTCTGTTTATTCATTGGCACATCAGGAAGCAAAACCAGGAGAATAATCAATCCCTGCCGTTGTATTAAATCGGAAACATTTTTCAATATCCAATTCCAAATAACCCTGAAATTTTCACGTTAACATAATCCCACCAAAAAACCGACAATAATTATGTCAAAAAAACAATTGACCTTTTCAGAGGGAATATACATATAATTTTGTATTTATCTAGACGTATATTAATATACTATACGTTTAGAAATTCACCAAAATCAATAAAAATTGAGCAACATAAATTCTGCCAGTATCAGAATAACGATTCCTGAATAATAATTATAAAGATCGGAAAGCAATATGAGAAAAAAAATAATCTTCTTCAGTGTTCTCTCATTAACATTATTTTCTACAGTACTTCTTTTCTTCTCCGGGGAACGGGAAAACAAATGCAGTGTATCAGCGCATAATTTTTTTAACAATGAAAATCAATTCATCAATTTTGTTGAAAAAGAGATTAAATTCGATAACATGAAACTCAGGACTGTATCCATTGAAAAAGGTGATAATTTCTGGAAACTGGCCAAGAGGTATGAAATCAATATTGATACCCTGATTGGAGCAAATCCTTTCTGGAAAAATCTCTTTGCAAAAGTCAACCAGAAAGTCGTCGTACCTTCGAGGAAGGGAATATTACATTTCATTGACAATACCAACGGCATTGATGAACTTTGTAAAATTTATAACTGTGATAAAAAAAATATTCTCGTGCAGGAACTGCCTTTTATGTATTCATTTGTTAAAAGAATGAAGAATGAGTACAAACCTGTTGCAGTATTTGTACTCAATGAAAAGCCAAAACCGCTATATATGACAGATAAACTTGCAAGCCAGTTTAAAATAAGGGAGATGTTCAGATCACCAATCGGGGGCCGATACTCTTCGTTTTTCGGAAAGAGAAGACATCCAATATTCAGAAGGCAGCAATTCCACAATGGGCTTGATATTGCCGCAAAACACGGAACACCAATTGGTGCTTCATGCTCAGGCAGAGTTACTGCCTCAGGCTGGATGGGTGGCTATGGCAAAGCGGTAATAATTCAACACAGGGATGGATACCGCACCCTCTACGGACACATGTCATCAATAAACGCAAGAAAAGGACAGCATGTAAAAAAAGGGCAATTCATTGGAAGAGTCGGTTCAACCGGTCTTTCAACCGGACCGCATCTGCATTTCACTCTGTGGCATAATGACAAACTGATCAATCCTATGAAGATACTATGGTAAAGGAAATTCACATGAACAATGACTACAATGAAATAATACTGAAGGCCAGGGAAATTTCCAGCCTGATAAACAATCACGAAATAACAAAGAAATATAAAGAAACACAAATGAAGATTCAGAAGGATGCAAAGGCGAATGAACTGCTCAGAAAACTGATTGCAGTAGGCGCTGAACTCACACAGGACGCAGACAAACAGGGCGCTGTTGGGAATATATCACCGGCAGAGAACCAGCTTCTGATGGAGGATATGGAAAAATCACCGGTAGTAAAGGATTTTATCCTGGCGCAAAAAGAGTATCTTAACATGCTTAATCTTGTGATTGAAAAAATAAAAAATCCGGATTGATAGTACAAATTATCACCTGAAAAGAATAACGCCTCTGTTCCCGACAATCCTGACATTTGTTCCAAGCATGGCAGATAGCCTTTTTATCAAAAGAAGATTATAATAAGCCTTTCTGCCTTTTTGTATATATGGTTTAAAATTTGTGTGTCTGTTTTTTCCTGCAACAGACAATATCTCCAGTTTCTTCAGTCTGCTGCCATTATAGTAAAAAGCAGCCAGAATATTATCCTTTTCAATTCTATTATAGAATCCATTAATAAAATTACCCAATGAATATATTATTGGTTTATTCCTGTAAACTTCAATTCCCTGCGGCCAGTGAGGATGATGCCCAATGATTCCGTCAGCTCCTCCATCAATTATGGCTCTGGCAATTTTTTTCTGATAATACCTCGGAGTATAAGTCTGTTCGATTCCCCAGTGAAGTGAAACAAGCACGATATTATTATCTTTTCTGATCTTTTTTATATCACTGATTATTTCTTTGACATCAAGAAAAGCGGCCCCGGGATTTTTTTCCGTAGCATAAAAATCCTCAGGCGGTCTTTCGCAATATGATAAAATATATATTTTCGTTGAATTATGTTTCAGAATTAACGGTTTTCTTGCATCTTCAGCATCATCGCCTGCCCCGGAATAAAGGATATCCAGATCATCCAGAAAATCGATAGTCTGTTCCATCCCTTCAACACCAAAATCCATAATATGATTATTGGCCAGTGACACAGCGTCAAGACCAAGATCCTGTATCTGCTTCACATGATCAGGCAGTCCCCTGAAAATATAAGGCTTACCCTCATATTTATCTCCATCATCGCAGACAGGTGTTTCGAGGTTTGCAAAGAACAGGTCATAAGATTTAAGATCTTTACTTATTTTTTCAAAAAGCCTTTCAGGTTTGAGATTCAGCCTTTTGGTAATCTCATTTGCCATCAGTATATCACCGGCAAAAAGAATTGAAAAGTTATTCTTTGAGACAGAATCATCCTTCAGGAGTCCCTTTGAAGAACAGGATAAGAAACTCAGAAAGGTAATTGTTATTATGTATATGGATATCCTTTTTATTATAATCATCTAACTACTGAAGTGGAAAAAATATCCACTTGATATATTCTCTGACATCCTTAACCCTCATTCCGTTTCCAAGATAATCTCCGTCAACCCAGATTTCATAGTGGAGATGAATCCCCTCTTTTCCGCCCCTGGCTTCTCCGATCAAGCCGGAATTGCCTGTAAAACCAATTCTCTGGCCTGCCTTTACTCTTGATCCGGTTTTTATCAAAGGATCAATTTTTGACAAATGATTATAAGCCGTAACAATTCCATTAAGATGATCAATCCATACCTGGATACCGCCAAAAGATTTTTTAACAAAAGTTCTTTTATGATTCCTGAAATAATCAGATCGTTCATACCACTCGTTGACCGTCATTGGAGTATAATCCACATCAGCTCTTATTACAATACCGTCTCCTGATGACAGAACTGGAGTATCCGTTGAAACCTTTACAGGATCATATGAACCATCCTCATGATAATAATAAAAATCAATGCCAGAGTGTTTGCCTCCCCTGTAAGCTCGTGGAGCATTTGGATAAGAGTAATCATCCTCAGGAAGATATGCATTTTTAATCGGCAAAACCAGCCCCTTCAGCCTGTTGTCATACAGACGAATATATGCTGATCCGACTTTAATTTCAATTTCTGCTATTGCAGCATGTTTATCAATAATTGCATCAGGAGGGATCAGAAACCTGAAGGTGCTTGCGTCAAGACCCTTAAGGGGGATTTCGATTCTTTTATAAAATTCATTGCAAAAAGTGCCCTCATCCACTGCTGATATCTTTTTAAAATCAAACCATTGATCTTTGTATTTAAACTGTAATATCAGATATTTCAATGTATAGGCATTATCCTTTTTACCGGGATAAACCACAATTGATGTCATCAGCCTTTTGGAACCAAAATCAATAACAATCCATTCAGGTTTATTTTTTTGAACAGGTTTTGAGATCCAGGCTGTTTCTTTTGAAGAATCAAAGGCTTTCACTCCCCTGTAGCTTACAGCATACTTTGAACTTGCTGCAATATCAACTGACTTGAGCGAATTAGCGCCAATGACAATTGTTTCTTTCTGCGGATTACTAAAAGCAGAAACGGACAATACAACAATGATAAAAAAAATTTTTTTCATAATTAAATATTTGCTTGAGATTTATGTTTGGAATGAATTCAGGGAATCATCCTATTAGTGATATTTCGTCATCGTGAACGATGAGAAATACCACTTCAGGATCGATTCAGTTGAATATTATTCAGGAACAACTTTAAAAGATACTCTTCTTTGTGCAGCATCTTGTGGGCTGTAGCCGGAAAGAAGGTCTGATGAACCAACACCTTTATAAGTCATTTTTGGAGAAGTAATACCTTTTCTCTTGAGAGCATCATATACGGTCTTTGCTCTGTCTGATGAAATTTTGATATTTCCTGGTTTGTTACCGGTTGGCTCTTCCGGTCCTCTTGCATCTGCGTGTCCGGTAACCTGAAGAACATATCCTGCAGGAAGCTGGTTAATAATGTTTTGTACAACCGGAGCAGCCGCTGTTGCCCACCTGTCCCATTTCTGTGCAGGTACACTGGAGCTCTTGTATCCAAAACCTTCCACAGGAATCTTTTCAAGCTGAGCATTGGATGCACTAACCCACTGATCAGCACCTACTGATGGTGCCTGTACCTGTGGAGCAGTTTCATCCTTTTTAACCTGCTCTCCACCGCCACAGGCAATCATTACTGCAAAAGAAAAAGCCAAACAAATTGCGAAAATCTGTCTAATTCTCATAAAATCACCTTTTTGTAAATTTTTTTGATTTGCACTGATATAAATTATCTTTCTGGAATCCCAGCAATCAATAATTTTCATAATGCAAATATGAGTAAATATCTTATTAGAGAGGCTAAATGTCAAATAAAAATTATATCCTGAAAGCAATAGCAGGAGAATCTTTTAAAAGGGCATTATTACCTTTTTAATATAAGTGACAGGAACTTTCTTTTTTTGAAAAAAAACCATTTTTTTTCAATTTTTTTTTCAATCTTAACCCGCCCAATCGTTATAACAATAAATCCATAAAATTAGGAGAAAATAAAATGACAAATTATTCAACCGCCACAATCGAAGGATTTGCCACACAGGATGCAGTATTAAGGCATACAAAAACAGGAAAAACAGTATGCTCCTTCTCAATTGCCGTAAATCATTATGCAAAAGCAGACTCTGACCCCAAAGTCTCTTTTGTCGATGTTGAAGCCTGGGAGAAAACCGGTGAAATATGTGCAAAAAATATCACAAAAGGTAAAAGAATAATAGTTATTGGAAATCTCAGGCAGGACCGATGGGAGGGCAAAGACGGAAAACCGCAGTCAAAGATCAAAATAGTTGCAAAAAACATAAGATTTGTAGAAAACATGAAAAAATCAGAGTCCCCCGAACAGATTGCTACACCGTAGAAGCAGGAGCATGAAATCTCTAACCGGGGTTTCATGCTCAACCACACAGCCTCTGAATATTAGACTTGACAACTTTAAAGATTAAAGCTACAAAATAAGATATAAAAAAAACTCAGGGGATTGTGATGAATGATTTTTTCTGCCAGGAGAATGAAAATTCTGCAGAAACTGGCAGTGGAGATAACACCTGGCAAATAATTATTGCTGATGACGAAGAAGATGTACACGCAATAACAAAACTCGCATTAAAAGATATTCAGTTTGACGGGAGAAAAATCCAGTTGATCAGCGCATACTCAGCATCAGAAACAATCAAAATGCTGGATGCATACCCGGAAACAGCCATCATTTTTCTTGATATTGTCATGGAAGATGACAATTCCGGGCTCAGGGTAGTAGACTACATCAGAAACACAATCAACAATCACTTAATTCAGATAATAATCCGCAGCGGAAATGCAATTAACCAGCTTGAATCGGAACTGATTGAAAAATATGAGATCAATGACTACAAGGACAAGTCAGACCTCACAGTGCCAAAGTTATATACTTCCGTTATTTCACTTCTGAGAGCATACAGACTTAATTCATCCTTCAACCATCTCAATGAAACCCTCGCGAAAGAACTCGAAGAAAAAAAAATTGTAGAAAAAACCCTAAGAGAAAGCGAATCAAAATTCAGAGCCCTGACAGAAACTACATCATCTTCAATTATGATAATTCAGGATTGCAGATTTGTATATGTGAACAATGCATTCTGCCAGCTAACGGGCTATTCAACAGAAGAAATCGAAAAGAAGAACTTTTGGGATTTTGTTCATGATGACTTTAAAAATACCGTAAAAGAAAGAGGCATGGACAGACAGAGAGGACTTGATATGCCAACAAAATTTGAAATCGTTATACAGACAAAAAATACAATAAACAGATGGATTGAATATACCGCAACTCTGATAGAGTATGGCAACAAACCTGCAATTCTCACAACTGCATTTGATTTCACAGAAAGAAAACTTACCGAAAGCGCATTAAAACAAAGCGAACAGAGACTGGAACTGGCACTGAAAGGAGCCGACCTGGGGATGTGGGATCTGGATATTCCATCCGGAGAATTTCACGGAATTTATCAATGGGCAAAAAGGGTTGGTTATTCCTCTGATGAACTCGAACCAACTATCAAATCCTGGCTGAGTCTGGTACATCCTGATGACATAGAAGGAGTAAGGGAAACATTTATCTCTCACCTTAAATCTGAACTTGACACATACGACATTGAACACAGGGTTCGAACAAAAAATGGTGAATGGAAATGGATTCAACTGAGCGGGAAAGTAGTTGAACGCAATCCTGATGGACATGCCATAAGGGCAACCGGAACACACAGAGATATTACACAAAAGAAGGAAGATGAGGAAAAACTGAAATATCTGGCCACTCATGATCTTCTAACAGGTCTTCCAAACAGAATAATATTCCAGGACAAACTAGAGTATATTCTGCTTATGGCTGAGAGACATAAAAAATTTGCAGGTATACTCTTCATTGATCTTGATGGATTTAAATCGATCAATGACTCACATGGTCATGATCTCGGTGATGTGTTGCTTAAAAATGTTGCAGAAAGATTGCTTGAATGCGTCAGAGGAATAGATATTGTTTCAAGAATTGGTGGAGATGAATTTACAATAATACTCGATGATGTTAAAGACCATATTTTTCTTACATCAATTACAGAAAGAATAATTAAGTCAATATCAACCCCCTTCAATATTCAGAAAAAAGAGTTGATTATCACTGCAAGTATTGGGATAGCCGTATATCCTCACAATGGAACGGAAGGCCGAACTCTCCTTAAAAAAGCAGATGATGCAATGTACAAGGCAAAAGCAAACGGTAAAAATAATTATCAGTTTTATGACAACAGCTTCGTTTCTCTGGTTTTTCACCCGGAGGCAGATGATAAATCATAAGTTTAAATTTTCTTCTGCTTTTTCAAGAACCATCGGTATATTATTCGACGGATTATTTACCTGATCAGAAACCCGGTATTTTTTAAATTTAGCGGAGATATCAGTCCTGGTTTTCATGACAGCGATACCATCATGAAGCCATTTTTTTTCATTGTCTGCCGATAAAACCACAGGCATTCTGTTGTGTATTGATTTAACAGGATCTTCAGCTTCTGTAGTTATAATGGTAAAAGTCTTTAATATCTCACCTGAATCCTTATTCTGCCATTTATCCCAAAGCCCGGCAAAAGAAAAAATTCTTTCATTTTCCAATATAAATCTGTAAGGAATTTTCCTTTTACCTTCAGTCTTCCATTCAAAAAAACCATCTGCCGGAACAATACATCTGCCGTTCCTGATAAGTCTTTTGAAGGATGGTTTTGTCTCAATTGATTCGAGCCTGGCATTTATCAAAGGATTCCACTCATTTAAATTTTTAACCCATGAGGGAACGAGTCCCCATTTCACCGGTTTAATAAAAGAAGGTTCTTCATCGGTTATCACAGGAAGCAAAAGACCCGGAGCAGCATTATAAACAGGTTTATAAGCATAGTTCTCTGCAAAATCAAGACTGAATCTTTCTTTCAATATACTGTATTCCACTGAAATGCTGAATCTTCCGCACATCGGTTTACCTGTTTTTCACAAAATCATCGACATAGTCTAACCCGCGCATTATTACCCATGTTGCAGCTACCTCCATGGGCATATTTCCTGAATATATATTTGAATCCAGATTTCTGATGTCATCTTTTACCCTGGCTATATTTCCGGATACATAGCTGATTATTTTTTCTTTATCATTTTCATTTATTTCATTCCATTTATCCACAGGCATCCCGACCTCCCTAAAAAAATAATTGAGCACAATCTCAAAAGTGTCATTTCAACAGTATTCATTCCTAAAAATATTTTTTTTAGATTATACTTTAAAGCTACATCTAATAACTTGAGTTTTCCCGCCCGCCTTCGGCGGGCAGAAAACATAAGTACTGATTTTAACAGTAGTTATAATTTATTGATATTTAAAAAATAATTTTTAGATATTCCCTTGAGAATAAACTCTGAAATTTTTATGAAAAGAATACCATATGCAGTCAAACATTTTTCAAGTTGCACTTGTTTTGTCACCCATAAATCTGAGTATTGATGAAATTTTTAGCATTTGAAAGTCTGATATACAAATTTTACTTGATATTTTTTTATATATTATATTTAAATTAAATAATGCAGATTCCCCCGACCTGAACGTCGGGGGAATCTGTTTATCATGCTTTTTTTACTATCAAAATCAATAATTATCAGGGATATTTTATTTGATGAACTATAAAAAAAGAAGCAAAGAAGAACTCATTAACGAAATTGAAGAACTCAGGAATGAAATATCCTGCCTGGATATAATAAAAAAGGAACTCACTCTTACTCTCGAAGCACTTGTCGAATCCGAAAAAAAATACAAAACTCTGCTTGATAATATAAATGAAGTAATATTTATACTCGACACTAACAACCGTATAACATACATCAGCCAGAGAATACGGGAGATAGCGGGCTATTCTGACCATGAACTCACAGGAAAATATTACAATCAGTTTCTGCATCCTCATGATATAAATGCTTTTGAAAAAAAAATAAATTGTATTTCAAAAACCAATTCTGAAATTATTGAGTACCGAATTCTCAATAAAAACGGCGAGATAAGACATGTAAGAACAACACTTAGGCCGATACAGCAGGATGAAAAAACAGCAGGAATTACTGGCGTTTTAACTGACATTACAGAACGGAAAAACTATGATATCGCCCTGATCGAAAGTGAAAAAAAATTCAGCATGCTCGCAGACAATATTGCGGATGTTCTTTGGGTACTCGATATAGACCTTAATTTCGTGTATGTCAGCCCGGCCGTGGAAAATGTCAGAGGATTTTCTGTTAATGAAATCCTGTCAATGAAGCTTGAAGACTATCTCACTCCTGCCTCATATAATGAAATCGTAGAAATTCACAGGGAGGAAATGGAAAATGAAAAATTACCAGCAGGCAACAAATTACGTTCAAGGACCATCGAGCTTGAATTATGCCTTAAAGAAAACAAAACGGCTATTGTTGAAACCATTGTTTCATTTCTGAGAGACTCAAAGGGACAGGCTGTAGGAATACTGGGGGTCAATCGGGATATTACTGCCAGAAAAAATATCGAAAAAAAAATCAAAGAATCCCTGATAGAAAAAGAAATACTCCTGCGGGAAATTCACCACAGGGTAAAAAATAATTTTCAGATTATTACCAGCCTTCTAAGCCTGCAGGAAAATAAAATTCAGGACGATAATCTTCTGCAGATTTTCAAGGATTCACAGAATCGAATCAGGGCAATGGCGCTGATTCATGAAAGACTATACCAGTCAAAAAACCTGGCAAGTATAAACCTTGCAGAATACATAAATCTCATTGCACATGAACTCTTTGAAACATATGAATGTAGTCCGGAAAAAATCGAACTCAACATAAATACTGAATCTGTTATTATGGGTATAAATCAGGCGATTCCATGCGGACTCATTATAAATGAAATACTGACAAATTCAATCAAATATGCCTTTCCTGATAATTATAAACAGAATGGTAAAATCAATATATTCCTTTCACGAATCCCGCGATCTGAAATAGTAAAACTGTCAATTTCAGATAACGGGATTGGCCTGCCTGTTTCGATAGATGTTTTCAATTCTGAAACGCTTGGCCTTCAGCTTATCAACATGCTGAGCCGGAATCAGTTAAAGGGCAGACTTGATGTTGACAGGAAGAACGGTACTGAATTTACGATAGAATTCTCAAATTAATTGATCAGGTTCTGTAACGCGACATCATCCTGTTTACGTTATTTTCTTTAAGCTCTATATCCGGATCACCTGCACCCTTTTTATTAAAAAACATAACACAGGAAAAGAGCAATACAATAACTGCAACTGACATAAAATAATACATCTGAATCCCCCTCTGAACCCTTTTGTGAATCTGGCAATTGGCTTTAAAAATTTTCCAACAAGCTATTGACATTTTTTTATTTAATAAATCTGGTAAAATGATATTTGGATATTTCCTTTTGTTTGAAATATCCGATTAAATCATAAATTTAAATATGATAAGAAGAACACTCCATATTTACCATGAAACCATGAGTTAAGATAAAAAGAAATTATTGGTCTGGAAGTCAACTGTTTTTATAAATTACTCAAAGATACTGAGCAGGAGAAAGATTTTTCTATTTTTTAGAACGCAGAGTGGCCATTTATCAAGGCTGAATATTTATAGTTAATTAGCCTAGAAGCAGGATTTTTTCTTGTATTTTTATAAATTCCGATTATTATGAAAAATCATACAAAATTATCTTAAAACTTGTTGATAATTTCTCACTCATTAAAGCTGAAAATCTATTGAAATCTACAATTAATTTAAAGACTGATAAAAATGAATATTGAAAATAAAAAGCATGAAGACCTGATCATGGAAATTGATTTTCTGAGGAAACAGAACAGGGAACTGGAAATATCCAATAAAATACTCAATGAAGAGTTTACAAAATTCAGAGAAAAATCTGAAATAATCCAGAAAGAAATCCACCACAGGGTTAAGAATAATTTTCAGATCGTCATGAGCCTTCTTAACCTTCAGCTGGCCAAGGTCAGGGATACTGAAGTACAGGAAATGTTCAGGGAATCCGAAAACAGAATAAGAGCAATGGCACTTATTCACGAAAAATTATATCAATCAAAAGATCTTCAAAACATTCTATTCAACGAATACATTGGTTTGATAATAAACGACCTGATGGAAACATTCAATCTCACAAATGACAGTATTAAACTTGTCTATGATACAGAACCTGTCAAACTAATCATGGATCAGGCAATTCCCTGCGGATTGATAATAAACGAGATTTTAACCAATTCAATGAAATATGCTTTCAAAAAAAGCAGCAATTCAGCAGAGATTAGAATTTCACTTCACGAGGCAGATGAATTCGTAGAACTTTCCATTAAAGATAATGGAGAAGGCATACCAGATGATGTCGACATAGATAATCCTGAGACCCTCGGACTTCAGCTGATAACCATGCTGGCAAGAAACCAGCTCAAGGGAAGGCTTGAAATAATCAATGAAAACGGTACTGAATTCAAAATAAGATTTACACAAAGATACTTCGTCAAAGATGGTTTTCAGGACATATAGATTTTCTTTTGTTCTGCAACTGTGGATTTTGGTTCTCTCCCGTAGTGATGGCCGGGCCAGATTATAGTATCATCCGGAAGTGAAAGAATTTTATTTTTTATTGAGTCCATTATCTTTTCATACGAACAGCCGGGAAAATCTGTCCTGCCCATTCCCTCAGTAAAGAGTGTATCCCCGGTAAAGACATTTCCGTCACAGTAAATACATATTCCTCCCTCTGAATGTCCCGGAGTATGGATTATCCACAGCTTTTTGTCACCGAGAAGTATGTAATCATTATCCTGAAGATACTGAACAGGCATGTTTTCTGATTTTTCCGGATTGTAACGTTCATACCTGTCTACTGTTATTCCTCCGAGATACTTCAAATCATCCTCGTGTATGAGAAGCGGAGCCCCGGTTCTTTTCATCACCTCTCCGTTTCCTGAGGTATGATCAGGATGACCATGAGTGTTAAGAACCCATTTAACGTTGACCCCGTATTTATCCACCTGCCTGAAAATTCTGTCAAAGTCACCTGCCGGATCAATGAGTATTCCCTCATGAGAAACCTCATCAGCAACAAGATAACAGAATACTGCCATTTGCGTTACAAGAATCTGTTCAATTATCATTGGAAAAATCTCCTGATTTGTTTTGACTGGAAGATTATATAAAACACAGTAAAAGGCAATTAACTGTTTAAACACCGTATGTGATGAATAGTCAATAAAAATATTTCAGAGTTTCAGAGAGCTGAATTGTTTTTATTGATTTTATACCACTGAATAATCCTGTTCCGAAAAACTCCTGGTTAATTGAATATCAACAAGACAAAACCACTGCTCATCCCCAGGATTTATTGCAGAAAAAAACTATCACCCTGTATCCTCAACTTGATTTGAAAAAATTCAAAATATTATCATGGTAACTGAAACAGCATTCAGGCAGATGCCTGAAGAGTGTATTTATTTGAAATTTATTTGGAATTTACTTTAAAAACTTTGAATAAATACAGAAACAAAAATACTGATTTACAAAGCGAATAATAAAACAGTTTTTGTATCAAAACAACACAGAGAGTATAAAAATGAACCTCATCCTCCTCAGAAAAACAGACTTCTCAGATGAAACCATTGCAGTTATAAAAGGCAGGCAGTTTGAACATGCGGCCACAGTAATCGGCGCAGAAACAGATGACACCCTTAAAATCGGACTTCTCGGAGGAAGAACCGGAACAGCAAGAGTGATTGAAAAAACGAATGATTCGATAAAACTTGACACCCTGTTTTTTAAAGATCCGCCTGCACCATTACCGCTGAAACTCGTTATTGCCGTTCCAAGACCAAAGGTGCTGAAAAGAATCCTTGTGTGTGCATCATCCATGGGAGTGAAAGAGATTTACCTAATGAGAACATGGCGTGTTGAAAAAAGCTATCTGCTGAGCCCTGCCCTGGAAAAGGATGTAATAGATGAACAGCTTATACTTGGACTCGAACAGGCTGGAGATACCATCATGCCGAAGGTAGAACTCAAAAAATTATTCAAACCCTTTATAATGGATGAGCTGCCTGAAATCATAAAAGGAACAATGCCCCTTGCAGCACACCCGGGATCTGAAGATAAATGCCCTCATTCTTTGAACAGACCGGCAACCCTTGTAATAGGACCGGAGGGCGGCTTTATCCCATATGAAATTGAAACCCTGAAAAAAATCGGGTGCATCCCTGTAAGTATCGGAGAGAGGATTCTGAGAGTGGAACATGCCATCCCTTCAATCATTGGCAGGCTTTTTACCTGAGTAATTTAAAGTGCGGGATTTCTGTTTTCACCGATTTTTATAATCCTGCCGCATTCAGCACAGCATATTGTCATCTCAAGAACAATACTGCATCTTTGAACAGAATATCGCCATCCGCACGAGCAGCTGCCCTTTATGGTTTTGTAGGTAATATTACCCTGAGTATCAGCAAATTCAAAACGGCCCTGGAAATCCGCCATAAAGCCTCCGGAGTAAAACTGATATGGCTAAATCTGGTGATTTTTTATATCCACTTATTATGTTGACAAAAAAACAAAAGAGCAAAAAGTCAAGAAAAATCAGGGGGATTAAATGCTGTGATGAAATCTGTTACCTGTGTTTATAATAACACTGTTGATTCAAACAAAGGCCTGGTTTCCGGGTACGGACTGTCCATGCTCCTCGAACAGAATAATTCCCGTATACTCATAGATACCGGACTATCCGGGAAGAAACTGATGCACAACATGAAGAGACTCGGGATTGATCCGGAAAAAATTGATTCTCTCTTTCTCTCCCACGCCCACAGAGATCATACAGGGGGCATAAAAAAACTTCTGAAGGCAAGAAAAGATACTTACCCGCTTAAGGTATATCTTCACCCTGAAGCATTAAATAAAAAAGCGCTTAAATCCGGCCCTGCTAAAATACCCCTTGGAATGCCCCGTCTTTCAAAGAAATTGCTTTCAGGAACAGAATTTATTGAATCAGAAAATCCGGAAACAATATTTGAGGGAACATTTACCACTGGCGAGATCAGCACAAGACCCGAGAAACAGGGCCTTGCAGATAACATCCTGCACAGAAAAAACGGTAAATTCGTTCAGGATCCCATAAGAGATGACATGTCACTGGTAACAGAATGCAGTGGAGGTGCTGCGATAATCTGCGGATGCTGCCATGCAGGAATCCTCAACACATGCGCGCATGTAAAAAATCAATTCAATCTGCCTGTAAAAAAAATCATCGGTGGAACTCACCTTGGTTTATTTTCAAAGGATGACATCAGAAATACAGTTCTTGTACTGCAAAACGAATACGACTCACCTGAACTATACCTTAATCACTGCACCGGGCAAAGACAGATTGATTATATAAAATCAATATATCAAAATATTGTAATGAATTTCCCTGCTGGTATGACAATCCGGATATAAGTTAACACTTTTACTTATTCATTGTTTCATTAACTCTACATGTATTTTTTGGATGACCCCCGGTTTTTTATTGATTAATAACAAAACAAAAAGTACTATAGAAGCGTTAACAATAAACCGGAGGATACCCAATGGAATCAAGAAAAAATATGCGCGTTTCATTCAGTATGACAGCAATCATTGAATTCGAAAGCATGCTGATAAAAGGAGAAGTTAAGGATCTTTCAACAAACGGGATGTTCCTTATAACAAAAGAAAGGATTCCAAAGGATAAAAAAATATCAATCACAATACATCTCTCCGGGACAAGCTCTAAGCTGACAATCAACATTGATGGCATTGTTGTGAGACAGGAAGACACAGGTATAGCAATATACTTCCTTGAGCTTGACCTTGATTCATTTATTCACCTGAGAAATATTGTTGCGTACAATTCAATGGACGAAGAAAAAATCATCAAGGAATTTGTTGAAGCAATGCCGGAGAACTCTATCAGAGATTAGTCTCTCAAACTGACAATTCCCATCTTTCATTATTGATAATTTTTGGTTATTTTCATAATTATTCAAAAATATGAGAATCATTCTGAAAACAATTCAGATTATTTCTGAACATTATTATGGAGAAATTCTTATTTGCCGCCTTCGAAAGGGTGAAGGTATAGAATTTTTTATTCTACAATAAAGTTTAGGAATAAACACTGATTATTCTTATCTTTCCATTAAGAACAGTTTTAAAGGAGGGCCAGAATGTATGGAGAAAGAATAATTCAATACCTCTACAACAATCACATCCGGTACAACATTATCAGCCACCCTGCATCATATACAGCCCAGGGCACAGCACATTCAGCGCACATCTCAGGTAAACAGATAGCAAAAACAGTAATCATCAAAATAGATGGTGTTGCAAAAATGATGGTTATTCCTGGGAACCTGAGGGTCAACCTGCATATGCTGAAATCAATCTTCTGGGCAAACAGGGTGGAGCTCGTCAGCGAAGATGAACTGAAAGCACTTTTCCCGGATTGTGAAATAGGAGGTATGCCCCCATTTGGCAACCTGTATGGAATCGATGTTTATGTAGCCAGGGAACTTACTAAAGACAATGAAATTGCCTTTAACGCCGGGAACCACAGGGAACTGATAAAAATGAACTACAATGACTTTGCACGAATGGTTCATCCTAATGTAATGGAATTTGCAGAAAGATAAAAATCTAAAAACCAGATTTTTTTATTGACGATACATATATGATATATACCTTAAGACTAAGGTATATATCATATATGTATAGGATAGGAATATGTCAACACCGCACATGATATTAGGAGCTTTGCTCGAAACACCAGACCATGGATACAATCTCAAAAACCGTTTTTTCAGCAAACTCACTTCTGATTTTGGGATTAATGACGGTCAGCTCTACCCCGCCCTGAAAAAGCTGGAAGAAAAGGGTTTCATAACAAAGGAAATACAGACACAGGAGGGCTCTCCCAACCGTCACTTCTACAGTATTACCGAGACAGGTAAAAATGAATTTCTTTCATGGCTTGGAGATAGTGATGGTGAAGACAGGTCATTCAGATATGAGATTCTGAGAAAAGATACTTTCTTCAACAAATGTATTTACATCAACTTCTTACCAAAAGAAAAAGCATTATCCAAGATAGTAACACAGATCGACATTACAGAAAAACAGGTTGCTGATTTTAAAAACGCAGTTCAGGACATGAGCAAAAGAGGTGTAAGCCCTGCAAGGGTAAAAATTGCCGAGTACGCACTCAGGAACCAGGAAACAAGACTCAGTTGGCTCAGAGAATTCTATGACACAACCAATAAACAGATGGAGGAATAATATGGCAGAAAAAATTACTCTCACCAGTGAAGGAACAGCAGCAATTATAACCATGCATAAGGGTGCAGACAATGCCTTTAATGGCCCCTTTCTTGATGAGATAGTCGCAACTATGGAAGAGGTCAAAAAAAATGAATTATACAGAACACTTGTATTTACAAGTTCTCTCGAAAAATCTTTCTGCACCGGTTATGACCTTGGATGGTGGATGAACAATGCAAAAGAAGAAGGTGTTCTTGAAAAATTCTTTGAGACAATGAATTACATGCTAAAGGAACTATGCCTGTTCCCCAAGCCGGTAATTGCGGGGATAAATGGCCATATTTTCGGTCAGGGAATATTCTTTGCAGGATGCATGGACTACAGAATAATGAGAGAAGACCGTGGCTGGGTAAACCTGCCTGAAGTCAATATAAACATACCCTTTGTTCCAAGCCAGATCGGAATACTTCGCGAAATTCTGCCTCCTGCCTCCATGAGAGACATGGCTTTTCTTGGCAAGAAATACACACCCTATGAAGCAAAAGAGCTGGGTTACATTGATGAACTCGCACCTTTCGATCAGATAATGAATAAAGCTCTCGAAAAGGCTGAAGAATATTCAAAGGTAAACGCCGCTGCCTTTGCTGAAATAAAATTCAGAATTAGAAAGCCTCTTGCAGACATAATTGAAAAAGAAGACAGGCCATACCTTGAGCAGGCATTAAAACAGGGAAGAGGATAAGGAGTATAAATATGAACGAATGGCAAAAAACAGGATGTGTATTATGCGCACAAAACTGTGGTGTTGAAGTACTGATTGAAGACAATCGCATAGTAAAGGTTCGTCCTGACAGGGACAACCCCAGAAGCGAGGGATATATCTGCCGCAAGGGAATGAACATAGCATATCACCAGCACAACAAAGACAGGCTGAAATATCCCCTGAAAAAAACAAAAAACGGATTCGAAAGAATCTCATGGGATCAGGCAGCAACAGAGATTGCAGAAAAACTGAAAGGTATCGTAGACACTCATGGGCCTGAATCCTTTGCATACATGGGCGGAGGCGGACAGGGTTGCCACTTTGAGGCAGCTTTCGGGATGCGTCTTTTAAATGCACTGGGATCAAAATACTACTACAGCGCTCTCGGGCAGGAACTCACAGGCGCCTTCTGGGCATACGGAAGGCTAACAGGAAAACAGTATCTCTTTGCCATCCCTGATGAAAAGGAATGTGACATGCTTCTTGGCATAGGATGGAATGGTTATGTGAGTCACCAGATGTGCCAGGCCCCGAGAGTTTTAAACGAGATATCATCAAATCCTGACAAACTGCTGGTTATAATTGACCCCAGGGAGTCGGAAACAGCAAAAAAGGCTGATATTCACCTTGCAATTCGACCCGGAACAGACGCGCTTCTCACAAAGGCAATGATTGCAATCATACTTCAAAACGACTGGCACAACAGGGAATACATTGAAAAACACGTATCAGGATTTGATATAATAGAACACTGGTTTAAAGACTTTGATTCAGAAGAAGCCGTTAAAGTATGTGAACTCGATTTTGAAACAGTGAAAAAAGTATGTCATGAATTTGCCACAAGAAAATCATGCATGCATCCTGACCTCGGCATACTCATGAACAGACACAGTACCGCAACATCATACCTCGAAGGAATTTTACTCGCAATATGCGGCAGACTTTGCGTACCCGGCGGGAATATAATACCTGGTCATATAATGCCACTGGGAGCTCATACAGATGAAAGGAATCCCAAGACATGGAGAACAGTTGAAACAAATTTTCCTGCCCTGCTTGGCACATTCCCACCGGCTGTAATGCCTGAAGAAATTCTCAGTGACAAACCAAAACGTCAGCGCGCTCTGCTATGCTCTCAATCGAATCCATTACGTTCGTACCCGGACACAAAAGCATATGAGCAGGCATTCGATAAACTCGAACTTCTCGTTGTATGCGAACTTGCAATGACAGAAACAGCGCAGTTTGCAGACTATATTCTCCCTGCACGTTCCGGTTATGAATCCTGGGACAGCACGTTTTTTCCATGGACTTTCCCTGAGATATTCTTTCAGATGAGAAGACCACTAGTGAAACCCGATGGCGAACAACTCGAAGTCAGTCAGATAATTACCCTCATTACAGATAAACTTGGTCTCATTCCGGATATACCAGATAGCCTGTACGAAGCAGCTAAAAAGAACCGGCTGAGTTTCGGAGCAGAACTGATGAAATACGGTCAGGAGAACCCCGCATCACTTCGTATGATGAATTTTGTCGTTGCCAAAACCCTTGGGAAAGAAATGGGATCTGCCAACCTTTCTGCCCTGTGGGCTCTGCTTCAAATGACACCCAAAAGTTTCAGAGAGAATGCAGTGAGAGCAGGTTTTGAAAAAGGTCCGCTTATGGGAGATCAGATATTTCAGTCTCTTCTGGACCACCCTGAAGGCATATGGGTTGGCAAATGCGATCCTGATGATAATTTTTCATACGTTAAAAATGAAGATAACAGGGTTAATGTATATGCAGCGGAAATGGAAGGATGGATTGCTGAAATAACACCTGAGAATGAAAAAAAAGAACTGGATGGCAGAAAGGATTATCCCCTGATTCTCAATGCAGGCCGCCATACACCAATGAATGCAAACACACTCATGCGAAACCCTGAATGGAACAGCGGTAAAAGAGCATGTACTCTTGCAATGCATCCTCAGGACGCTGACAGGCTTTCACTTACTGATGGTGAAAATGTAAAAATAGTAACTGAAGCCGGAGAAGAAACCATTGAACTTGAAATTACAAATGAAACAAGAAAGGGAGTTGTAATAATTCCTCATGGTTTTGGGCTCGACTATAACGGCAACACATATGGCATAAACGTTAACTCACTTGTCAAAAGCACGAACAGGGACAGGTTTGCAGCGACCCCGTATCACAGGTACGTGCCATGCAGGGTTGAACCGCTAAATTGAAATCATCTAACGGAGAAAAAAATGAAAAAAAAATACAGCTACATATTATTAATCATTCTAACAGGGTCTCTATGGGGATTCGCTGAAGTTTGCGGGAGCAGGATATTTCTTTCCGGTGGTTTGCCGTTTCGGGCTGCCATACTCACTGCTGCCGGGTTTCTGATTATGGGTTTCTTTACAGGCTCAAAGGGAAAAGCCTCACACCTTCCGTTTACGACACTGACTGCGATAACAGCTGTTCAGGCAGGAGTATTTTTGTGCGGGCATTCTCCGGCATGCAGGGCAAATGCCTCTCTCGCCCTTTTACTTCACTCAGGATGTCTGATGACTGTGCTACTGTTTATTAAAAACAAAAATCATTCAGGAGCAAAGGCAGTCATTACAGGATCTGTTGCAGCTGCAGTTTCAGGAATAATCTTTTTCCATGCAGGCATGAAACTGGCGCCATGCCCCTACCTGCTGACTTTTAACACGGCAGGGGGATTCATCGCTTTTATGAAAGCTGAAATAATACCGTGGAGTATAATGGCAGGCCCCGGATTTGCAGCAGGAATATATCTCGGGGAAATCAGGATAACTGAAAAAATCAAACAACCGGTTTTTGCAGCACTGATACTGGCATGCTGGACAATGTGTACACTCACAACAATGAAGGTTTTCTGATGGTATATTTTGTAACCGGTGAAGTTGATTCAGGCAAGACTACTCTGATGAAAAAAATATATGAGACAAAGAAGCAGGGGGATGGCTTCGTGTGTGAGAAAATCTTCCAGGATAATGTATTCACAGGCTACAGGATAAAACAATTATCAAGCAGTGAAGCAAAAATCTTTTCATACCAGCATGCACTTCTCCCGGACGGAGAACTGGCAGTTTTTACGTGCGGACGATTCTCTTTTTTAAAAAGCGGTTTTGAATTTGCTGAATCAATTACTGATGAGGTAATCGCTTCAGGAGCCGATCCCCTGTTCATTGACGAGATTGGCCCTCTGGAGCTTTCCGGCAGAGGATTTAACGATATATTCATAAAAATTTTAGACAGTGGTAAAACTGTTTACGCCACTGCAAGGATACAACTTATTGAGAAGATTGTATCCTTTTATAAAATTGATGATTATTCAATAATTTCAAACTCAGAAGAATACTCACAAGCAAGGTGCGAATAGCCGTCAGCCGAAAGCCCTGTTAACCTGATAATATCTTCACTAATTTCCTTTTTCAGTTTGGCAGGAACGCCTGCCACAAGGGAAAAAGGTGCTATAACATCGTTTTCCATTACAACAGATCCGGCAGCAACAACAGATCCCCTTCCTATTACTGCACCGTTCATTATAACAGCCCCCATACCGATGAGACAGTTATCTTCAATTGTACACCCGTGAATAATACTCCTGTGACCAACAGTAACATTATTTCCTACTGTAAGGGGATGTGCATGTTCACAATGAAGAACACACAAATCCTGGATATTCGTATTACTTCCGATTCTGATTACACCCTCATCTCCCCTGACAACAGAATTGAACCAGACAGATGAAGTGCTTCCAATAACAACATTCCCAATAACAACACTCCCGGAGGCGATAAAAACCGATTTATCAAATTCCGGAGTATAATTTTTATACCTGCAAACAGTCATATAATACCCCAATCTTTTTTATATATGTGCAGTGAACGAACCGGAACGTTCACTGCACATATATAAAACCAAAAAAATATATATTCATGTCCGCAAATGAATAAGAGGAGGTATTGAACCTCCTCTTATGCTTTTCCTTTCGCGAATAAACTGTCGCAGGGGTCTCTCTTTTGGGAGGCTTGGTTTTAAGCCGCACTCCGGAACGTATCTGAGAAAGCTTCTCCCTTTGAGAATTTTTGTTCTTCATGTCATTCTCCTTTTTGCTTTATTGTTTTCTCCTTTAGCAATTTGTTACATATGTGTTCTGAAAATCTGTTTCAATTACACGGGCATGAGAAATATATCAAAACTTTAATTTCTGCGCTTAACAGGTGTCAAGCTGATTTCAGGATTCACCGATTTTCTCTATAAATTCTTGACAAAAATACATGACTTCAGATTATTAATGTATCGATATTCAACCATCGCCCCGGATGACATTTTATTATTAACCTGTAAGTCATCCCGGACTATTCCTGAACATTCGCATACACTAATACTGGAGTTCCACAAATGGATTTACACGATTTTTTCCCTGAAAAACAGATTATTCAGATCAAAGCAAATGAAAAACAGCTCGTATTAAAAGAGATGGTGGAAAAACTTGAGGAACTGGGCCTTATTGAAAACAAAGACCGTTACTATGCCCAGATTGTCCACAGAGAATCTCTTGAAAACACAGGCATAGGAAATGGATTTGCCATACCCCATGCAAGAACCGAGTCTGTTTCCAACTTTATCTCAATCCTCGGAATCTGTGAAGAAGGTATTGATTATCAGGCATATGATGAAAAGCCTGTAAACTACATTCTGCTCAGCATTTTTCCTTCAGATTTAAGCACCAAATACCTTTATCTCATAGGAATGATGGCTAGAATTTTTTCAAATGATGAAAAGAAAAAACTGATAGATGATGCAGAAAGCCCTGAAGAAATATACAAAATACTTCAGAATGAAGTTAATCTGTATTTCGATACAATATCCGAAAAGGATGAAACCGACCTCGGCTCAGATGAAAATCTTGCCCAGGTACCATCCTCGGACCTGGACCTTCTGATCAGACTGGAGAGGCTGTATGAGCTTTTTGACAGAACTGAAAAATCAGAAGCTATTGAAGAAAAAATAAAGGATATCAAGAAACTCATTGATAACAGGTCTCTGACCTATTACAGAAGAATGAGAAAAAAACATGCCAACCCTTTTGCCATTGTAGAAAAAATGAGCTGTACAGGCTGCCACATGGAGATACCTCCAATTTATATTCAGAAAATTCAGAAGAGAGAAGGAATTTCACTCTGTCCAAACTGTGGAAGATTTCTCATCCTGGTATAAACACCAGCCGGCAACAGGGTTTCTGTTTTCCTGCTGCCGGTTAAACAATACTTTATCATCCAGCCTTCTTCCGAAAACTGATTATCCTGATTATAAAAAAAAGAATTCCAAAAATCAGTGGTACAACATTAATCAGGTTAAAATCAATCATTGACAAATCCATCATCACTTCAAATCCGCTGCTTTTCTGTAAAAAAAGGATATGCTTGAATTTAAAATAAACAAACAAGGACCCGCAGAAGAAGCCTGCCAAGTATACAGAAAGAGACAAGGCAATTTCATTTAGAAGTCTGCTGAAAATTTTGAAATACATGATATTCACTTCCATCAATAATACAGACACTGAAAACAATACACCAAATTTCACTCTCTCAAAAAAAGGAGCGTGAAGGCTCAATGTATACAGTTTGATTTCACTTAAGATGGAAGAAGATAGTGTTATTAGCTGAGAATGAATTATCATTCCGGCCAAAAAAGTCATTATAACAGACACAAACAATACCAAAGAGCGATACAATTCTTTTTTATTATTATTCATTTTTTCCGGGTAAGACATTGCATTGAACACACCCTCCTTTTCAGGGAGGATGTGTTCATTACAGACATCTATTTTTTACTTTTGAAGAAATCGACCATTTCCATAGGGATTGGAAAAAGAGTTGTGGAATTATTTTCGGTTGCAATCTCTCTCAGTGTCTGAAGATATCTCAACTGAACAGCAACCGGATGCACTTCCATGAGTTTCGCAGCATCGACCATTTTAGCGGCAGCCTGAAATTCACCTTCTGCACTTATAACCTTTGCACGTCGTTCTCTTTCAGCCTCTGCCTGCTTTGCCATTGCCCGCTGCATTTCCTGGGGCAGGTCTACGTGTTTAACCTCAACAGCGGACACCTTTATTCCCCATGGATCAGTCTGTTTGTCAAGAACAGACTGAAGTTCCTCGTTTATTCTCTCCCTGTCACTCAGAAGATCATCGAGTTCAACCATGCCAAGAATACTTCTAAGGGTAGTCTGAGCGAGCTGAGATGTGGCATAGAAATAATCATCCACTTCCGTAACAGCCTTGTTTGGTTCAACAACCCTGAAATAAAGAACAGCGTTTACTTTTACTGAAACATTATCCTTTGTAATTATATCCTGAGGCGGAACATCCATTGCCACAAGCCTGAGATTGATCCTTACCATCTTATCTATAAAAGGAATAACAATGATAATCCCCGGACCCTTTGGCCCCCTGGGTGCATTGATGAGACGGCCGAGTCTGAATATTACAGCCCTCTCATATTCCTTTATAATCTTGATGGACATTATCAGAAGAAGAACTACCAGTAAGACTATTGTAGGCAACATTCCCAATGCCATACGAAACCTCCGTTTATTTTTTATTGAACAGGAAGATCAAACCCTGTTTACTTTCCGTACCCTGCATATCATTCCCTCGACAGCATTTACTTCTACTTCATCATCCTTTTGTATTTCATCATCCGAAACCGCACTCCATATTTCACCACGCACAAAAATTTTTCCCCTGCTGGCTGTGAAATCCGAAATTGCATTGCCTGTTTCTCCAATCATTCCTTCAATTCCTGTTGTCACCCTGCCCCTGTGAACATTAACGACAGCCCTTACTACAAGAAAAATAAATGCCAGTAAAACAAGAACGGTGACTATAATTGAAGACATAGGTATATGACCTCCGGGAAGTGGTGAATCAAACAAAATCATGGATCCAAGCACGAATGCAATAATTCCTCCTATTGTAAGAAGGCCGTAACTGACAATATAGAGTTCCATTATAAAAAGAACAACAGCCAGGATAATGAGAACAAGGCCAAGTACATTGATCGGAATCACCTGAATTGCCATGAGAAATATAAAGAGTGAAATCGCGCCGATCACACCCGGAACAATCATACCGGGATTTTTGAACTCGATCCCGATTCCCGCGACAGCAATTATAAAGAGAAGAAAAATAATCTGAGGATCTGCAAAGGTATTGAGCAAATCCTGTTTCCAGTCCATAACATATTCCACCATTCGAATAGAATCCGTATGAATAACGACAGTCTTGTTCTTTATCATCACTCTTCTGCCATCAAGTTTTTTAATTAAATCATCCATGTCGTCTGCGATGAAATCAATGATATTGAGTTTTAAGGCTTCCTTGTTTGTGCTTGAAACAGCACTCCTGATGGCATTCTCTGTCCACCTAACATTTCTTTTTCTTTCCTGAGCGAGACTCCTTCCGTAGGCGATTGTATCGTTGAGGACCTTTTTCTCCATCACTCCAGCCGGTGCCCCTTTTTTGTCTTTCTGCATAAAATCGAGCATGGGGCTAACCGGATGCATCGCTCCTATCTCTGTTCCGGGAGCCATTACTGCAATATGGGATGCAATCATAATAAACCCACCGGCAGAGGCCGCCTGCGCACCCTTCGGATACGTATAAACAACAACAGGAATATCTGATGCAAATATTGCCTTTATAATATCCCTCATGGCATCAACCAGACCACCCGGTGTATCCATCTGTATTACAATAAAATCAGCCCCTTCTTTTGAAGCCTTTTCTATTGAATCGGATATAAACTCAGCAATTACAGGGTTTACAGAACCCTCGAGCTTTACTACAGCATACTTTCTGTCAGCAGCAGTAGTGACACTTATCAGTATAATAATTAAAAAAACAGAAAGGCTGATTGTTCTTTTCATTGCAGATCACTCTTCCGTAAGTTTTTAGTTCTTCACTCAACCAGACACAGTCATGAAAGCAGATTAGAAATTCATCTTAATGTCAAGTTCAAATATTCAATTTTTGATGTGAATTCAGAGAAGCGACGATTTTTTTATAAATACCGTCGAATCCTCCATTTGACATGATTACAGCAACCTGATGAGAATCATATGAAATATAATCAGTGAAAGATTCCGCAATATCATCCACCTGATCAAACAAAAATGCATCAAGACCCTGCTCTTTTATTTCAGAACACAGGAGATGAGGATTAAGTCTATCACATTCAGGAATCTTTGCAAGGTTTGAAGGTGTTTTTAAATAAACACGATCTGCGTTTATAAATGACTGAGGAAGAATTTTCTGAAAGACATTCCTTTTGCTGGTGGCTGAACGGGGCTCATATATAGCTGTAATGATTGAATCCGGATATCTGTGCCTTAATGACTCCAGCATGTATTTTACGGCAGTAGGATGATGCGCAAAATCCTCAAAAACAATGATATTTTCATCACGGTAGATGACATCCTGCCTGCGAAGAACACCGGAAAAAGATTCAATACCTTTTTGAATTTCTTCAATGTCAATCCCAAGTTCTATCAGAAGAGCTGCCGCGGCAATGATATTTTCGTAGTTAAATTTGCCCAGTAATGAAGTTCTGCACTCAAAAGATGATCCGTCCGGGCAATGAATCATGAGCGTGGAAGAATCCCCCGAATAGCCCTGGAATTCATAATGATAGCCTTCAGCGCCAGAAAAGGATATGGTATTACTAAATGAACCGCTCACGGCATCCGCAATATGGGGATACCTGCCCGAACAGACAATATTCCCACTGGAAGGAATACTGTTCACCAGCCGTTTAAACCACAGCTTTATTTCATCGACGTTTGAATATATATCAGCATGATCGAACTCAAGAGAGGTAAGAACAAGATGCCTGGGCCGGTAAAAAAAGAACTTGGGTACTTTCTCGAAAAATGCCGAATCATATTCGTCCCCTTCAATTATAAAATAGCGGCCGTTTCCAAGCATATAGTTAGATGAATAATTTTTGAGATTACCTCCAACGAAAAAAGACGGATCCTCTCCGGCAGAATACAGAATGTGAGATATAAGCGCGGAGGTTGTACTCTTTCCATGGGTTCCGCATACCGCGACAACATCCCTGTCTTTCAGAAAAAAATCATACAGAGTTGACGCCATTGACGAATAGGGAATGCGCTTATCAAGGACGTATTCCACTTCAGGGTTCCCCCTGCTGAGTGCATTACCAATAACAACAAGATCAGGAGAATCTATATTGTTATCAGAAAACCCTTCAGTGATTTCTATGCCTGATTTAATGAGGATCTCACTCATGGGAGGATAAATTGCCTCATCAGAACCTGAAACCTCATGACCGGTTTCTTTCAGCATACAGGCGAGAGATCCCATTGCCACGCCGCATATGCCAATCATATGTATTTTCATTTACTAGTCCCCTGTGTTAAAAACAATCACTTTCTTTTATAATCAAAATTTTCAGAGCTGTCTTTGTATTTTTTTTTACTGAATAATAAACTCTTACTTCCTGGCAGAGCTTCAGGTCGCCGGTATTCATTTTCTTCTTTTTATAAAAAACCTGAGTATCTCCGGAAATAAAAAATTCAACTTCTCTTTTCATCTTCTTCAACTCTACAATACTCATTTTTTCATTTATATAAATAATTCGACCTGTAAAAACTTTTTCCTTTGCAGAAATTTCAGGACAGCAAGAAAAAATAAAAACCGACATGACTATAAACAAAGATATGTTCTTCATTAGAATCCTCCTTACTGTAAAATTAAAAACGAATGTTTCTGGCGCAGCCACTACTCTTTACAGGAGCCATGACCACTCTGCGTTCCGGTTTTCATTAAATTGACACCTGATTTATCAAAAAAAAAGCTCTATTGGCGCCCCCTCAGAAAAATACAGGGAGAATAATCTTCTTTTGTTTTTATTAAACAGTATTTTCAGCAATAATTAGAGTTTTGTAAACTTTTTTATTGAATAAGAAATAAAATAATACACGATAAGACATTATTTTATTATTTATTAATGATTGTTTTGACATCACTCAAATCAGCGATCAATAATTCAATCACTGCTCCCCGAAAAGATTCATTGACCGGTTTACAGGATTACACTCATTGATTTTTTATTCAATCCTGATATATTAGCAGTTACTATTATATTAAAGGGAAATACTGAATGTTTAGATTATCAAATTTATGGCAAAATAGAATAATTGCAGTTTTTGGAATAATTATATCTGCATATATATCAACCAATGCAAAGGGTATCGGTATCCTTACAAATGCAGAATGGGGGATGAAGAAGGAAGCAGTCATCAAATCATTTTCAACGAACAAAAGGTTCAGCGAATTTAAACCGATGGACCATCCTGAATATAAAAACCGTATCATGGATCATATCTCCATGCTGGACATGTCATCCAGAAACAAGCTTATTGTAATAAAAACAAAAACGAATCCGGAAATAGAATATCTATTTCTTGACGATTACCTCTTCTGCATCGTCGAAGACTGGAAGGAGATAAAACATACAGACGAACAAAGAATTGACAGAAGATTATTTACACGTTATGGGAAACCGCATATTCAAAGAGACAGTAATCTTACAATACAATCATATAATGATAATACAACTTATGTGGTATATCAAAAATTATACAAAAAAGACGGAACAATGAAATGCAAAATATATTACTATACAAAAAAGATTTTCAGAAAACTTATGGGCTTTTAACTCAATTCAATGACTTGCTTTTTTATACAAAAGAATTGTGAAAAAAATTAATATTTTTTTCACAATTCTTCTTGACAGTTCCGGGCTGTTTCTGGTTATATACCATCCGTAACGATTGATACAAATAATTGATTCGGCAGGAAAAAGAAATTGGCAAACATACAATCACAGGTTAAAAGAAACAGACAAAACGAAAAGAGAAGAATAAAAAATTCTCATGTTCGTTCATCAATCAGAACAGCAAACAAGAAAGTTATAAAGGCTTTAGAAGCTAAAGAAGCTGACACTGAAGAAATAAAATCACTCTTTAACAGTTTTGTTAAGACTATAGATACAGCAGCACAGAAAGGCATTGTGAAACAAAATACAGCTGCAAGAAAAAAATCAAGACTTGCCAAAAAGGTTAACAAACTTATACAACCAACTCCTGAACAGGCCTAGGAGTTAATTTTTGACCAAAACCGAGATAGTAGATAATCTCACACGAAAAATGGGTATAAACAGAAAATCTGTTCTTGGGATAATTGACGGTTTTCTGGAAGAAATAAAAGAAAGTGTTGAAGACGGACAGAATGTTGAGATAAGGGGATTCGGAACATTCTATAAAGCAGAAAAAAAAGCACGTAAAGTCTACTCCCCTATAGCAGGAAAAACAATAGATGTACCTGCAAAAACAAATTTAGGATTCAAGGCAAGCAAGGCAACCGAAAAGGAGCTTTAAATAAAGGGCGCTTAGCTCAGTTGGGAGAGCATCTGCCTTACAAGCAGAGGGTCACAGGTTCAAGTCCTGTAGCGCCCACATTAAAACTAAAAAGCCACTGTTAAATTGACAGTGGCTTTTTTTTGCATTATAAATAACAAAAAAAACAGTAATGATCAAAGGAATCACGACTTGCTAACAAATCAATGAAACCTCTGATTGATAATCTTGTTATTTGATTATTAATTAATGCATTGCCGGAGTATCATGTAATATTACTTCAGGATTTTTTTCCTGGAAATACTGCATTGACCATGTATTCTGAAACAGTAAAACAGGCCTGCTCCTGTCATCCTTACCAAGACAACAGTTATTTGGCATATAGAATTCTGAGGAATCTTTTCCTGATTCAGGATCGAGCCATCTCAATGCAGACCATTGTTTCATTTCCATATTTATTTCAACATCATACTCATCCCTGAGCCTGTATTGCATAACCTCAAACTGAAGCGGCCCTACAGCACCAAGGAGAGGCAGACTGCCAGGGCTCTCATCGAGATGAAATGCCTGAACAATATCTTCAGCCAGAAGATGATCCAGCCCCTTCCTGAAGGATTTATATCCTGATGTAGACCTGTTGCTTATATAGGCAAAACATTCAGGTGCGAAACGTGGAATTTCATTGAAACTGAGCCCCGGATCAGAACTTATTGTATCCCCTATCTGAAAATCAGAGTTTGTAATAAATCCGATAATATCTCCGGGATATGCTTCATTTGCGGTTTCCCTTTCTCTGCCGAAGATACTGTGCGAGTAAGATATCTTCACTTCTCTGCAGTTTCTTGTGTTATAAACAGCAATATCTTTATAAAACCTGCCGGAACAAACTCTGGCAAAAACCATTCTGTCTCTGTGCTGAGGGTTCATATTTGTTTGTATTTTAAATACAAATGCCGAAAAAACAGGCCCCTCAACCGGAACCGTAACATTGCCTGCCTTTCTTGCCACAGGTTTTCCTGAAAAATCAAGGAAGAAATCAAGAAAGAGTTCTATTCCAAAATTATTTGCTGCACTTCCAAAAAAAAGCGGAGTGGTTTTGCCGCTGAGAACTTCCTCCTTCTCGAGTCTTTCATGAGCTATATCAAGAAGTTCGATTTCTTCAGTTATTTCCTGATATGCAGAAGCACTCAAAGCATTTCTTACAACATCATCCTGGATTCCATGAACAGAAACAGGTGATTTATAAGCGCCTCCGGGCACTTTTTCATAGAGGCTCACTGATTTATCAAGCCTGTTGTATACACCTTTAAAGAAAGGTCCGCTCTCAAGAGGCCAGCACACCGGGTATACCTGAATATCGAGAACCTTTTCTATCTGATCGAGCAGTTCAAGCGTAGGCAATGCAGGGCGATCCATCTTATTGATAAAAGTAAAAATCGGTATTGCCCTTTTTTTGCATATTTCGAAGAGCTTGAGTGTCTGGCTTTCAATACCTTTTCCAGCGTCAATTACCATTACAACAGCATCAACAGCCATCAAAACCCTGTATGTATCTTCAGAAAAATCCTTGTGGCCAGGAGTATCAAGAAGATTCATTTTGAATCCCCTGTAATTAAACTGAAGCACAGTGGAAGATATTGAAATTCCTCTCTTCTTCTCAAGTTCCATCCAGTCAGAAGAAGTGTCTTTTTGTTTCTTTTTCGCGGTTACTGATCCTGCAAGTTCAATTGCTCCTCCGTAGAGAAGCATTTTTTCAGTAAGGGTTGTTTTGCCTGCATCCGGGTGTGATATTATGGCAAAAGTACGTCTTGAGTTGATTTCATTTTCAATATTATTCATAATGCCGTCAAAATCTTTTAGAGAGAATATATTGTCAAGACTATAAATGACATCATAAAAATTTCAAAGCTATCTGATGTTTTTTTTCGTTGCAGGTCTCATTCTTTTGTCATACTTGCAGGTGCCGGCTTTCCGGGCCTCAATATTACATGTTCCATGAGCAACGAAACAAGCACACCCATGACAAATCCATTTGCAAGTACCGGCCTTAACCCTGCCGGAAATGAAGCTGCAATATGGCCGGGCATAAAGGCAACCAGAATTCCAGTAAGCAATGGAAATGCCAGCATAAGAGCATTGTCAAAATAAGGCTGCTCCATGGACGAGAATGCAGCAGCTAATCCTGCCGCAACCTGAGTGCACATGATGAAAAGCAGAATACAGCCGATTACCACTCCGGGGATAAACGAAAGATAAAACAGAGCACCAGGCATAAACGCCAGTGCAAGCATTGCAATTCCAGCCGGGATCAGTGTTCTCCTGGCTGCACATCCGGTTGATGCAATAATCCCGGGACTAAATGAATAATTAAGAGGGCCGATTACACCCATAAAACCTGCCAGTATATTACTGATACCTGTAAATGTAACGCCACGTGTTATTCTCTTTGGCATCTCATCTGCCTGAAGAACAGAACCAACTGCCTGAATGGAACCAAGGTCGTTTATTGCAAGGGCAAGAAAACACAGTAAAAATGCAATAATGAGGCCCGGATCAAGAATCACAGAAGTTGACATGCCGTGAAAGAATCCCCCGAAAAAAGAAAAATCAGCTGTATTGCCAGACCCGGCCATTCCCGGATTCAGCAGAAAAAAAACCAGGGTACCAATAATCATTGCCCATAATATGAGCGTCGATTTCCATAATCCTGACAAAAACCTCTGCCCTGCAAACATGATCATAACAAAAACAAATGAAAAAGCGAGATTTTTAGAAGATGACACCTTCCCTCCTGATCCTGAAATAAGATTCAGAATGGTTGGCATCATTGTAAAGGCCACAAGTAAAAGAATCACTGCCACTACTCTCGGAGTAAAAAGCTTCATAAGGTAAGCGAACAGGCCGCCTGCAGCAAGACCAGTAAGCACAATACCGCAGATCAGAATAGTGAAATATATCGCTTCAGGAGAACTGCCCTTTGAGGCAAGAATGCCGATAAGAAGAACTGTAGCCGGGCCAATTACAAGAGGAAGACGATGCCCGAGCCATATCTGAAAAAGCAGGCTCACTGCCATGACAGCAAAAAGTTTCTGCATGTAGAGAAGCTCGGCATTGAGTGATCCCTGCATGCTTCCAAGAATTTTTCCGAGTATTATGACAGAAGGGATCGTTACAGCAAGCCACTGCATTCCATAAACAAGATTTTCCTTGAGTGAAGGGCGGTCTTCCAGACCATATTTGAGATTCATCGCCAGCCTCCTGAACAAATTGATGATTACTTTGTAATCCGTATAACGTGAGCACTGCAGTTGAAACTGCCCGTGGAACTCATGTTCTATCGGGTGCTCATAGATGCAATGTTTTTTCAGTATTTATCACGAAAAATAATTTTTGCAAAAATGAGAACAGTACCCTGTTTGGAATAATCAATAAACAGGGGGATGAAGAAGCCGCTGAATAAAACGGGTGATTAAGAAAAAAGCAATTGATGTGGTAAAATAGAAATTCCTGAGAAAAACAACTGCTGTGGAATAAGCCGGGGCAAATCAACATCTTCCACAGCAGAGAGTAGAATCATCAAATTTTATTGCTCTTTGACCATATCTTGTATTCCTGTGCTGCCTTGATGAGATCATCCCTGAAATCAGGATGCGCTATAGAGATCAGCTTTTCTGCTCTCATCCACAATGGGCACAATTTGAGATTGACACAACCATATTCTGTTGCAACGAACTGAACTGACTGTCTCGGAATTGTAACAGATGTTCCAGGCTTAAAGAATGGGACCACCCGGGAAATCACTTCTCCGTCAGGAAGAGTATAGGTTGAAGGAATGCATATAAAACTCTTGCCGCCCTTTGACCAGAATGAACCCAGTACGAAGTCGAGCATTCCTCCATTACCTGAGATCTGCTGAAAACCATTACTCTCTGCATTCACCTGGCCCATAAGATCAACCTCTATGGCTGAATTGATTGAAATGAAATCATCTATTGATTTGATAACATCAAAATTATTGGCATAACCTACATTGTATGCAGCAAGTGACGGGTTGTTGTGAATCCAGTCATAGAGTTTTCTGCTTCCCAGAGCGAATGTATAAACGGTTTTCCACCTGTCTACATCCTTTTTGGAGTTATTGAGTCTGCCCGAAAGCTCCATTTCCATGAAAGCATCAACCAGCATTTCAGTATGTCCGCTTAGATTTTTAAGATCACTTTCTGCTATCATATGGCCAAGAGTGTTAGGCATACCTCCTATTCCCAGCTGAATACAGCACTCATCTTTCAGATATTGAAAAACATGCTCGGCAATCTTCTTTTCAACTTCCGTGGCTTCAATATTGGGAAGCTCAAACAATGCTTCATTGTCACCTTCCACAATATAATCCACCTGAGACACATGAATGGATTCCCTGGCACCGCCAAGGGCAACCGGCATGTTTTCATTAACTTCAACAATTACCTTGTGAGCCTTGCACCATCCAAGCATGCAGGCATTGCTGATACCAAAGTTGAAGTATCCATTCTCGTCCATTGGCGCGACACGCATAATATGAACATCCTGCAACCTGATACCGGTTTTTGTTGGATCATAGTCATGAAGATCTCCCCTCAGGTGCTCAGTCTGCCAGTCTGTTTCACCAAAGTGCAGAGGAGCATAGGAAACCCTGTCCGGATACTGGGATTTCATAATCCTTGTGAGAAGTGAAAAGTGAAAATCACCGTATGTAAAGGTTTCACCTTCAGGATCATTTGTTAAAACCGCAGGAATCGGCGGAATTGTTACTGCTCCGTAAACCTGAACATCCTTTAGCTCTCCCTTACGCTTTGACAGTGCAGTATCACACGCGACCGGCTTTCCATTAAAAAAAGCATATGTAATCCAGTCTCCTGATTTTACACATTTTACAGCCTCATCAGCAGTGCAGAGTTTTTCTTTGTATTGCTGCCATACATCTCTTTTCAGTGAGTGATTCATAGGTACCCCCATTTTATTTAATAACAAGCGCAGTTTTCAAGAGGGTTTCAGCGTGTTCAAGAACCGGCTTTAGATAAGTACTGATTCCCCCCCTGCCCCATTTATTCTGTTCCACCTGAACAATGCCCCAGAAGGTTCCCCACACAAAATCAGTAGTGTACTGGACATCCCCACAGTCTCTGAAAAATTCTTCCTTTATTGAATGAGAGACAATGAGATTACCTTCCCTGAAACACTTACGCCCCCATCTCCTGATCACCTGTGCAGCATCTTCATTCAGTTTATAAACAAGCCCAACCTGGAGAAAAATATTGAACAGCCTGAAGAGATCAGGATCTTCCTCAAAAGTTGAGTAATAAACATTGAAAACATCCCTGAGAATATCAAGACCTGAGGAATATTCACCCTTCTCGATGTCCAGTCTTACTGCCTCAAGCTTGGTCGCAAGAGTTTCGATGAGAGGTTCAACAATACTTACAAACAACTGGTCTTTTGTATGGAAATACTGATAGATGGTGGGTTTTGTGATTCCGGCTTCAGCAGCGATATCATCCATTGTGGCTGAAGTAAAGTTCTTATTTACAATCACTTTGCGTGCAGCATCCAGAATTTCAGAGCTTCTGCGTTCCTTCTCTCTTTTTATTCTTTTTTCAATTCCCGGATTTCTATGCATTTTTCTGCCACCAATCTTTTTTTTTCAAAATTATCTTTTTTATCCGATAAAGCATACAGAACTGCCGGATTATTATGTAAAAAATACAATAACTATTGAACATTGATCAGCCAATAAAACATAGTATAGATCAGTAATTAATGATTGACCAGCAAAGTCAACGAATAAATCTTACTGTAAGTAAAATTTATTTACTTTTAGTTTAAAGGAACAAAACGCAGAGGACAATGGAAGAAGCGCAAACAAAAAAATCCCGGCAATGATGCCGGGATTCAAAACATTTTATTATGCTATAAAGAGCTTATCTCATCTGCTCAAGTCGTTTGATTCTGCTTTCAATTGAAGGGTGTGTTGAAAAAAGAGATACCTTTCTGTTTGAACTGATCTTGGCAATAGCAAATGAATCCTTTTGTGTGGAAACTGCCGCTCCGGCAAGACTTTTCAGGGCATTTGCCATATCACGGGATGAAGTCAGGTTTGCCGATCCTGCATCTGCCTTGTATTCCCTGTATCTTGAAAATGCAGCAATTGGAATCGATGCAAGCATCATAAAAAATGTATCAAGCAGCATTACAACCATTATATATGCAAAAAATCCAAGCCCACCGTCTCCGTCATCATCCCTGAGAGCACTGTCGATCACTGAAGCAATTATCCTTGAGAGAAACATTACAAGTGCATTGGCAATGCCTGTAAGAAGGGTCATCGTTACCATGTCGCCATTTGCAATGTGAGATATTTCATGTCCTGCAACTGCCTCGACTTCCTTTCTGTCCATTGATGAAAGAAGTCCGGTAGAAAATGCAACGATTGACTTACTTTTTGACGGGCCTGTTGCAAAAGCATTTGGTTCGCGTGATTCATAGATCCCTACTTCAGGCACTTCAGGAAGATTGGCCTTTCTGGCAAGATTTGCCACCATATTGTACAGATCTCCATACTGAGAACTGTTTTGACCGGGTTTGATTACCTGAATTTTGTATGCGGATTTTGCCATCCACCTGCTCATTGCAAGTGATATAAAAGCCCCCACCATACCAAAGATTCCGCACATTACAGCAAGACGGGTAATTCCGTCAGGCCTGATTCCCAACATGGGGAGTACAATATTGAGAATGATGCCTACTGTAACAACAACGAGCAGGTTTGTGAGTAGAAATAGTCCAATTCTTTTAAACATTTTTTTCCTCTGTTATTGAAGTATGAATTTGCCTCTTTTTTGCCATTTAACAGCAATGTTTTAAAACGTCAACCTTTAGTAATAAAAAAGAGCTCCCTTATTTCCAAACATAAAAGACCTCTTTTTTTATTGCAGATCATTTGTTTCAGAATGGTTTAGATACAGAATGATCATGTGCTGTTACAAAAAAAATTAAAAACTGTTTCAAGCGAGGGAGACAGGCAACAGGTTCTATTTAAACAGACTTCAGCATCAAGCAAACCCCCGCCAAATTGATCTGCATACTCTTCCTGAAAAAGGTAGACGGCTTTATACGTCTGGCAGATTGCGATATTCATTCGATAGATGGCGTCCGAGAGAAGGTGAAGACGTCCGGGAGAAGGTCGATGACGATTTTCATCAGACAGACGCAGGGGCTCTTCATGAGTGAAAGATCTGCCGGACTTACACCTGCTTTATAAATTAATATTTATAAATATTAATATTTCCCGGCTACAGATTTACAAATCATTATGATTTGAAAACTCCCGATAAATGGGTATTGAGCGGTGC
>CAZEJW010000002.1:43254-78349 GCA_964512685.1 uncultured Leptospirales bacterium
AGATTTACAAATCAGTAAGACTTTCAGGGCGGATAAACATATATTCAATTTGAATTTATTTCTAAAGGTTAAAAAAATTTATTTCTGTAAAACATTTAGGAATAAACTCTGATATTTATAAGGAACAGGAATATAGGATGAATGCAATAATTACAAATTACGAAAACGAATACCGCAACAAGCTGATTACAGGAGAACAGGCTGCCGAGCTTGTAAAATCAGACAGTATTGTTTCTTACGGGGGTTTTATCCTCTCGCCGGTTTACATTGATAATTTTATCGCTAAAAGGGTAAACGAACTCTATAATGTAAAACTCCAGACTCAGGTTTATCCCGGTATATGCCAGGCAGCATGGGCAGATCAGAAAAGAGAACACATCTACTTTGCAAACTGCCATTTCAGTCCGGGAGACAGAATCCTCCATGACATGGGAATCTGTGATTTTGTACCAACTCTCTTTCATGAACATCCCTGGGTTCTCGAAAACGGGTATGCTGACTCAGACATTCTTTTCTTTCGTACATCTTCAATGGACAAAAACGGATTTTTCAACTTCGGGATAGCCAACACATTTCTCAAGGCACTTGCTGACGGAACAAAAACTGTCGTTGTTGAAATCAACAGCAACCTTCCTCACTGTAATGGCGGCCTGAATGAATCAATACATATATCAGAAGTCGACTACATAGTTGAATCAGACAATGCACCTCTTCTTGCTGCACCTGAACCAGTACCGTCAGAAACTGACCGGAAAATTGCTGAGCTTCTTATTAATGAAATGAAAGACGGTTCGTGTATTCAGCTCGGAATCGGAGGGATGCCCAACGCTCTCGGAAAAATGATTGCAACATCGGGACTCAAAGATCTTGGAGTTCATACTGAGATGCTGGTTGATTCATACATTGACATGTTCGAAAACGGATGTATCAGCAACATGAAAAAGAATGTATACAGAGGCAAGATGGCATATACTTTCGCATTCGGTTCACAGAAGCTCTACGACTTCATGAACCACAATCCATTCCTTGCTTCATACCCGGTCAACCTGATCAATGATCCGAAGATCATATCCCAGAACGATAATGTGGTATCCATCAACAACTGCCTTGAGGTTGACCTCATGTGCCAGGTTTCTTCTGAATCTAACGGACACCGTCATATAACAGGTACTGGCGGACAGTGGGATTTTGTTTACGGAGCATTCCACTCAAGGGGCGGGAAATCATTCCTCTGCCTGGAATCGACTTACACGAACAAGGAAGGAGTAAAAAAATCAAGAATCGTTCCGTCTTTCAAACCCGGAACAGCAGTAAGTGTAACAAGGAACATGGTACACTACATTGTAACTGAATACGGAATTGCATGCATGAAGGGCAAATCAACCTGGGAAAGAGCAGAAGCTCTTATTGGAATTGCAGATCCTCAGTTCAAAGATGAACTCATTGCCGATGCAGAAAAAATGAACATCTGGACAAAGACAAACAGACAGATATAGTTCTCCCATATAATATACTCGTAGTTTTGATTTCAACGGCATGGCATTCCATGCCGTTTTTTTTCAGACCCCGTTTTTTTGTATTGAGCGCAGGCTCTCAAATTCCAAGTATCATGAAAGGTTAACATCATTTGCGACTGGCGTGATGATTTATGCCGTATTTTTTTAACTTACGATAAAATGTTGCCCTGCTAACACCAAGTAGTTTTGCACAGAGGTCTGTATTACCTGACGTTATTCTCCAGGCCTTTTCGATTTCAGACCTTTCCAGTTCCTCCAGGGGGATTATTGCAGAAATATCTTTATTTACCCCATGTTCTCCCCGGATTTCAGCAGATTCCATGCATGCGCATTCTTCATCCTCATAATTTTTTTTTGTTTCTATACCCAGGTCATCGATCATTATTTCACTTGTAATTGAATTGACAGCAGCCCGCCTAATGAGATTCTTCAGCTCCCTGATATTTCCCGGCCATTCCATTTTTTTTAGATAACTGAGTGCTTCCGAATTTATTGTCATAGGTTCCATTTCATAAAAGTCACAGTACTCCTTTAGAAAATGCTCCGCAAGAAGGGGTATATCATTTACACGGTCACTCAGAGAAGGTATTCTCACAGGATACTCTTCGAGTCTGTAATAAAGATCCTTCCTGAAATGTTTCTTATCAAGGGCCTCTGCAAAATCAATATTGCTTGCCGATATTACCCTGAAATCAACCGGTCTCTCATTTCTCTCTCCGATCCTTCTGATCATTCTGTTTTCAAGTACCCTCAAGACTTTTGCCTGTACAATCAGATCCATATCGCCAATCTCATCGAGAAACAGGCTTCCACCGTTTGCCTGCTCAAAATATCCGGCATGATCATCGTATGCTCCGGTAAAGGACCCTTTCCTGTGACCAAACAAAAGGCTGTCTGCAAGTTCATTCGTTATTGCCGCGCAGTTCACTGCAACAAACGGGCCTTTTCTTCTGCGGCTCCCCCTGTGAATGGCCCTTGCAAAGAGTTCTTTTCCCGTGCCGCTTTCTCCTGAAAGAAGGACGTTTACTTCAGTATCCAGAACTGATTCAAGTTTGATCAAAACAGAGGTCAGGCTTTTATCATTTCCCTTGATATCATTGAATACCTGGTTTATTCTCAGTTTGTTCCGGAGGTCAAAAACCTCATTCTTCAGTCTGTAAAAGTTCATTACAGTTCTTAGAGCGCTTTTAAAGGATACCGAATCAGGTTCATCGCCGAGGAATTCGATCATCCGTCCCTGTAGTTTCACCCTCATTGCCGGAATCATTGTGTCATAAGCAATTACAATTAAAGGATAATCCGCTGCACTTTCCCAACAGAGAATATCATCGGCTTTTTCTGGTGATAAGGATATAACTACAGCATCCTCGTTTATTAATTCAGGGTCTGGCATGACATTATTAAAACCGGAGTATGTTATGCTGTTATCTTTAAGCAGACCGGATATGTCCGCACCTGTAAGGTTATAGATTATTATCTTCATGTTTACAACCCGCTTTGATTATACACTCAAAAGCATCATCCATAAAAGTAAAAAAAGCTTACTTACTTTCCATCTGACTGAAAAAAATAAGTTTTATGTTGCCAAAAAAGCGTTGCCAAATATTCAGCTCATAATGAAATGACATTCAGTATAACAGGCAGACAAAAACCATATACCCGGACTAACAATACAGCAATTTAAAAATATCAGGGAGCAGAACGGACATGAATTCGAGAATAGTTAAATCAGATACACTCAATCTGAAATACAATGCAAGAGAGATACTTGAGATAAGGGGTGCATGGCTATACTTTGTGATTACAGCAATCGCTTCAGTACTTGCCGCACTCTTTCAGCGACTGGCAGGTCACAGTTTAACATCTGTTATCTCAACCTCAGTGCCTTTTATCCTTACTGCTCTTATTGCCTTTGTTGTATACAAGAGAAAAAAAGAAAAAAAGAATGCTGCTGTTCTATGCTGGACCGCAGCATTCATAAGCATTTCAGTGGTTGCAGCCTCAAGATATATTTATGCATTAAATATTGACTGGCTCTACGCCGCGCAGAGTCTTCACATGTATGCAATAATGATGATGAGCCTTATCTCTCTCCAGTTTTTCTATGACAAAAAACTCTTTATCTTCTTCACAGCTTTTGTATTTATAAACTGGACAGTTTTCATGATTGCAGCTCATCTGAACGGACTTGAACTTCATTTTGATACATTTGTAAATGGGAAAGTAAACCACGGGATAGTATTATCAAGACAGATTTACTACATACTTATGATGCTGATCATCGCATACCTTTCATACAGAAACATTCCTGCAATTGAGAAATACGATGAAATGACAGAAAACCAGAAGAAAAAGATCCAGGATCAGGCGAATGAACAGCACAAAATGTATGCGGAAGTGGCATCCATGGTTTCTAGGCTTCTCATTGACATCGGCAAACTGAAGGATTTCATCATTAATTTCAATGACATGATGCAGACACAGGCTTCAACGTTTGAAGAAATATCTGCAACTCTCGAAGAGCTGGGTGGATCAGCTGAGGGTATTTCATCAACAGCCCAGTTGCAGATCGATGAATCAGAACTAATGAAAAACTCCATGAAAAGTTTTATTACAATCAAAAAAGATACTGATGCCAGCCTGAACATGACTGTATCGCAAATGCAGGGAGTAATAGAAAAGACCAACACAGGCAGAGAAAAGATCGATGATGTAATAACATCGATAAATGAAATCAAGGAACTGAGCGAAAAGATAAGCGAAACAACCACTCTCATAACAGACATAGCCGACAGGATCAATCTTCTTTCTCTGAACGCAAGTATAGAAGCTGCGCGTGCAGGAGAACACGGAAGAGGATTTGCTGTTGTTGCGGATGAGATAGGTAAACTCGCAAACCAAACTCAGGACAGCATAAAGGAAATAAATCAGCTCCTGGCCAGGAACAGTGAAGTTACATCTTCAGGAGTAAATATTATAAAGGATGCCTCAGAAATAATCAAAGACCTGATCAACAGCATGAGAGGCACTGGAGAAAAACTTGACTCTCTCACAGCCTACATTAATCAGGAATCGGAAATTATTATAAAACTGAGCAGCAACATTGAAAAGAATGCAGACCTTGCCAGAAACACAGGAACAGGAACAACAGAGCAAAAAGCTGCTATTGAATCCACTACAATCGGGATGGAGAACGCCAATGAAGTAATGCTGAGAATGGCGGATGATATTGAAACAATAGCAAAGATGACAAGGGACATTACTGATTATATGGGAGTTCTGAAGGAAAAGGCGAATAAAGCAACAGCACTTACAGATTAAAAATAAATAATGTGACCGGTCATCAGACCGGTCTTAAAAGATAGTTTCATATTTTTTTCAGTCTTCAACAATTTCTATTGAATCTTTTTTAATCAGATAATCAATTCCTGTTTCAGGATTTCTTACCTTACGAACATAACCGAGTTCTTCCATTGCATTCTTATCAGTCACAGTCCATCCGTCTCCGGTAATATATTCCCATACTTCAAAGGTATTGGCGTCAATGAGCTTTGTTACATCCATTCCGCCATTGAAGTTTATATCAAGATATGTTGAGTCGGGCTGGCTGTAAGTTCCGTAACCGTAAGACTGCGGCCCTCTGAATTTTTCAAGTCTTGGATCAGAAGCAAGATCAATTACTATTTCAGAAGATGCCTGAAAGTTCTCAGCATCATTCCAGTTGGTTGTGTAACACTTTATGATGTCTCCGTTTCTTTCAATCCTTACCCTGGTTTTTGCACCGGACCATCCATACGAAGGATTTTCTCCAACTGCTTTTTCATTTATCAGCCATTCAACTCCATAGTCATTGTAGTTTGCACCGGTAATACCTGTTCCGTAAATAACACCCCAACCTGACCTGGGACTTGTTCCCCCCATAGTCCGCTCTGCACTCAATACATAATTCTCATCTCCGATTCTTGCAAATGCGATTACAAGGCTTACCGTATCATTGTCACTGTCAGGTGAACTCAGTGTTGCCTCAAAAGTATAATTTTCGATTTTTTCAGGGCTCACGAATCCATTGTAAGGTGTCACATTGAGCGGCATGCTTACACGGTCAGGGTCTTCCAGAAAAATCCAGGCTGCTGCATTTCGGTCAATATCAGGATCGTCCATATTTTCAAAAAAGGCATTTCCATTAAACCTGCCCCACTTATTGAATATATCCTGCACTGTTGGCGGTACATACGAATTTTTCTTTTCATTAAGGGCTGCGGTATTATGATAGATATAAGCCTCCACTGCCGGGAGCACCTGTATGTTTACATATACATTACCAACAGCTGTAGTATTATATGCATCATCATGAACAGTATACTCAAAGCCAGCCGGTTCATATGCAAAGCCGGTTGATGTAAAGGTGATTGTATCACCATTAACAGAAACGTCTCCTCCTGTGGGATTGCCGACCCCGGTTATGGTTAGATTTCCCTGGCCCTCATCATTTGCAATAAGCGCTGAACTTAAAACTATCAGCTGCTTCCCCTGAACCACATCATAATTATCTGCTGCTGCAATTACAGAAGGAGCGGTTTCAACAGTCACTCTTACATTCGCCTCAGCAATGAGTTCACCAGTATTCTTTACACTGTACCTGAAAGAAGCAGGTTCGCCTGCTGATACATGGGGAGTAAATAGAATAGTGGTGCCTTCAATCTTAGCAGTTCCTCCTTCTACTCCCACAATTTCAGATATAACAAGTGGTCCGTTATCTGTTTCATCAGTATCATTTTCAATAAGATTAGCTACAGGTATTACTGTTGTCCTTCCTTCGTATACAGACCATACATCGTCATAAGCCACCAATGTTCCCTGTGCTGTTTCCGAACCATCTGTCTGATCAGTTACTCCTGAACCATCATCTGCAATGTCTGAAGAATCACCTGCTTCAGTATATGGCTCTGTGCCAGCTTCTCCGGATGTTGCAACGATACCACTGGTTGATCCGCCTCCGCCGGAACCAGAACATGATGTAAGATATGCCCCTGATACCAGAACCAGTGAAAGAATCATACTCCTCAATATCCATGTTTTCCTCATATCTGTTCCTCCTTTTCTGTTTGCAGATTATTTAGAGCATGAACTGTGCCAAACAGAGTAAAATGCATCAATAATAAGAATTTCTTGTGAAGAGAGGAGATTTCAGGGGGATTCTTTCACAAAAGGAATGATTTCAGCTGTAATGGATTCTGAAATAGAAGTAAATTGGAAGAAATTCGTGCATAACTATTTATTTTCATTCACAACACATGTCTCATAATGAGATTTATCTCATATTGAGACATGTGTTTACTATTATGATACAGAAGGTAAAAACTCAGCTTCCCTGTTTCTCTCTTTCCAGATCGAATTCAATCTCATAAACACCGTCTTCAATTCTTGAAGTTACCGGAACAGATGCCTTTTTGAATACCTTGAGCATTTTTTCATTCTGTGCGAGTACGCTTGCACTGAGTTTTTTTATGCCCCTCTCTTTTGCGATATGAATGAGATAGTTCACCATAAAGGTTGCTATTCCCCTGCCCTGGAACTCCTCATCCACAAGAAAGGCCATATCGTGATTGATTCCGTCAGGGTATGCAGCATATCGGCCCTCGGCTATTATTCTCTCCTTGTGACCCCGCTGCAGCACAAGCACAATGGCAAGAGTTTTATTATAGTCAATGTTAACATACTTCTGCATATTCCTGTGCGGCATGGTTCTTACAGATGAAAAATATCTCAGGTAACGGGCCTCATCAGAAAACTGGTAGAAGAGCCTGCGCATCATATCCTCATCAGAGGGCTTTACAGGTCTTATCATGACCTCAAGATTACCCTTGAATGTCTTGCGGGTTTCAAGCTCAACCGGATAGTTGGCAGCATCCTTTGACCTGTATATCTGATCAGGGAATATATAACCATTAACCTTAGCCTGCTGAACAAGAGAATCCCTGTGATCAGGGTGTGCTATATCTATCATCGCAAGCGCTCTTTCGCGTATTGACTTACCAAAAAGATTGGCTACTCCGTATTCTGTCACCACATATCTGGTAACACTGAGGGTCGATCTTATTCTGTCATTCTCTTTATTGTGAGAAAATACAATATTACTGTTGCCTTCTTTATCAACAGATCGAAGTGCAAAAATTACCCTGCCTTTTCCGGTAAGGGCTGTTGCAGCAGCAAAGTTGAATTTGCTTTCATAACCTGACAGAAGATTGTCTCCCGAGTGAAAGACTATCTTACCACCTGTGATGTCAATTTTCTCCACGTTCATGATACTTATCATCTGAGACACATTGCGAAAATTATTAGGATTAGCTATTTTAGCAATAGGGAAAAATCCGAACATCTGGTTATGGTCAACATAGTCATAAAGCTTTCTGGTTCCGTAACAGTAACTCGCAGAAATTTTTCCACCCTGCTCTCTTTCCCGTTCGTTTGAAATAGCGCCTGATTCAATAAGATCGATTACCCAGTCAGATACCACATTTGTGAGAATACCAAGGTTCTTTTTCTTTTTCAGATGGGCTGCAACAGCGTCGAAAATCCGACCAACGTGAAGAACGACAGTTGAACCGTCTGATATCAGGTTCGATATATGCCAGCCTATCCTGTCAAGTTCCGCATCATATTGTTTTCTCTCCCTCTCTAGAAGAGGAGTATCACTCTCAATAACATAATCCACCTGATCCACGTGTATGGATGTATCTCCATATGTAACAGGCATATTTTCGTTGACTTCTGCTATAACTATATCTGCCTGCCTTATTGCGATATGAGCAACGTCATTGGCAATCCCCATACTCATATAACCTCTTTTGTCAGGAGGAGATGTAGTGACAATGGCAACATCAATATCAACCTGGCCTGTCGCGAATATATACGGAATCTCCATGAGATTTGCCGGAATAAAATCAAAACGTCCCTGGCAAGCCTCTTCTGCGACACTTTCACCTGTTCTGAAAGTAATGAGTCTGTAGGTTGTCCACTCGCACCGGTCTTCATTGAAATAATGTCCCAGGTTAAAAAGCTGGAAGAACTCAAGATCATAGTTTTCAACATCCCGACCTGAGAGCAGCTTACCTACTGATTTACCTGGAATAGCAGGCCCGCTGGAAAGAAATATTCTGTTGCCAGGATTGATAAGTTTAACAAGTTGATCGGTTGTTATAAGTTTATCTTTCAGAAACTGATCAGTGTACATTTAATTCTCCATGGTATAAATTCACGTTTCGACAAGCTTGCTTCTATAAGCTCAGCACAAGCAACGAGCGTTGCATTCCTTCAAGTCTCGTTTCGACAAGCTCAACGAGCGTTGCATTCCTTCAAGTCTCGTTTCGACAAGCTCAACGAGCGTTGCCTTCTTCAAGTATCGTTTCGACAAGCTCAACGAGCGTTGCCATCTTCAAGTATCGTTTCGACAAGCTCAACGAGCTTTGCCTTCTTCAAACTATTCCAATAAAGCAACGCTGCCTGAGTTTAGCCTGAGCCTCGTCGAAGGGCCTGCCAAAGGGAGTGTTGAAGGGTTCATGTCAAAGGCCTTTTAAAGAAATACTGCCGATACATAACCCACAACCCGGGCCTTGTCTCCGGCAGTATCACCTGAACTGGCGTATTTAAGTATCTCTGCCCTTGTTGCTCCCAGCTCCTTGCTCATCATCATGCCTGTAAGAACAGGGCCCTGACCGCAGGCTTCAGCCTTTCCACTGTCAAGAATATCACACAACTTTTCAGAATCAAATTCCTTCAGTGAATCCGCGAATATGCTGTCGAGTTTCTTTGCAAAATCATATGGGTGGTAATGAGAGAGGTCTGTAGATATAACTGTAAATACTTTACGGGAATCCTCTTTTACCACTGCCGCGAGGGATAAAGCGAGCTCCCTGCATTTTTCAATATCAATAGTACCAATAATTACAGGTACTATCCTGAAGTCATCCAGTACACTCTGCAGGAAAGGAACCTGAACTTCAAGAGAATGCTCAGACGAATGAACCTCTTCAATGAAAGCGAATGAATTCATTGCCTCGAGTTTCCTGCCAATTAAGCTGTCAATTTCAACAGATCCAAGCGGTGTTTCATACATGCCTGAGGGAATTACAGAAGCCCCCTGGAACCTTGCCCTGTGAGAGAGGGCAAGAACTATAACTACATCAGGTTTTACCTTCTGCACCACCTTATATGAATACGCTGCAACAGGTCCGGAAAAAATGTATCCTGCATGGGGAGAGATTACGGCAAAGGCTTTCTCTGCATCAGCAAAATCATCCGCTGCATCGAGATACTCCTTAATCATTTTCTGAAGCTCTTTGACATTCGATGGATAGAACGCACCGGCAACCACGGGTTTTCTGTGATACATTAGCTGCCTCCTTTTATTGCAGGGATTTATGCATTATAGACCGCAGAAAACGTTCATGTCAAATAAAAAGAATTTTGGAAAACATGTGTGTCATTAATGAACGCAGTGCACTTCGTTCATTAATGACACAGGGCACTAATCACAAATCACTGATAACTGATCACTGCCTTACCGTGAGAGCTCAAACTGAATCTGATCGAATATCTTTTCAGAGAGCCCATCTTTTGTAAGTTTGGGCAGCTTTACTTCTGACCCGTTTTTCTTAAAAATGGTAATAATATTGGTATCTGTTCCAAAGCCCGCGTCTTCCCTTGACACATCATTCAGGCATATCATCTCAAGTTTTTTTGACGCGAGTTTCTCTTTCGCGTATTCGTCAATATTCACGGTTTCAGCAGCGAATCCCACAACGAAAAGGTCTGCAAATTTACCCTCATCTCTGGCCTGGGCAATATTTTTCAGAATATCAGGAGTTCTTTTTAATTTCAGAGAGAGTTCTCCCTCTCCTTTCTTGATTTTTTCGGGGGACTTTTCAGCAGCAGTGTAATCAGCAGGAGCAGCAGACATTATTACAACAGCACCATCCTCAAGCTCATTCATGACTGCTTCGAGCATGTCAGTTGTTGATTCAACTGCAACAGTACGATATTTCTTCATCTCAATGAGTCTTTCGTCAATTGGGCCATGGATGAAAACAACTTCACGTGACCTTTTCAGCGCTTCATCAGAAATGCTTATACCCATCTTTCCTGTTGACGGATTTGAAATAAACCTTACCGGGTCAAGCCATTCCCTTGTTGGCCCGCCGGTTACTATTACTTTTTTATCTTTTAATAACATTCTCTGCCGCCTCGAAAATTTTCTCTATGTCAGCGAGTTTACCCGGCCCCTCGTCTCCGCAGGCAACCAGCCCGGTATCCGGTTCAACAAAGTGCATGCCCCAGCCCTTGAGTCTTTCAATATTAGCCTGCATTGCAGGATGAAGGTACATGTTCGGATTCATTGCCGGAGCAATAAGAGCCGGACACTCAAGAGCAAGGAATGTTGTAGAAAGAAGGTCATCAGCTATTCCGTTCGCAAACTTGCCAATAACGTTTGCTGTCGCAGGTGCCGCGATAAAAAGTGATGCGCCATCTTTAAGTGCGATATGACCCATCTCACGATCTTCCCATAAAACCGAATCGGTAAATACAGGGTTGCCTGTAAGTGCCTGAAAAGTTATTGGACTAACCATATTAAGAGCATGTTCAGTAAGAGCAACATACACTGAATAATCGGCCTTCACAAAAAGCCTCGAAAGTTCATAGGCCTTGTAAGCCGAAATGGAAGAAGAAACACCAAGAATTATTTTTTCATTCATTGCCTTTTAAATATCCTCTCAAGTTCATTTTTACCAAGTTTATAATAATACGGCCTGCCGTGAGGACACCTCAGATCGTGTTTCCCGTCAAGCACAGTTTTTATAAGCTCATTCATGTCACGTAAAGAAAGCGAATCTCCTGCACGCTTGGCGGAATGGCATGCAAGAGTTGCGGCAAAGGCCTCCCTTCTGTTCCTGCTCTCTTTTTCCTCTTTGATATCTTCAATCATTTCAATTATCAAACCGTCAGCAGAGCCTGTTTTGACAAAGATCGGAACAGCTCTTACAGTCACAGTATTGTCTCCAAAATCCTCAATATCGAATCCGGCATCAGCAAAAGAAGAAAGATTATCCATAACGAGCCGGTAATCTCCGGGAGAAAGGGATATTACTGACGGAAATATCAGTTCCTGCTTGTCCAGACCACGGTCACTGTTCATAATTTCGTCAAACAGAAATCTTTCGTGTGCAGCGTGGAAATCCACAAACAGAAGTTCTTCATCCATCTCAGCTATTACATATGTATCAAGCGCCATACCTATAACAGAAAAAGAATGCGGCTCGCTTTTCAGTTCTTCATATATTACAGATGCATCCCTGACCACCTGCCTTTTGTTGTCAGTGTACATGGGGGATGAAGAGGGCTGTGGAGAATTAAACATTGACGGAGTGGCCTCCTTCGCAACAGACCGAACCTCTGTATATTCCACAGGAGGATTCTCTCTGCTCCGGATAACGTCACCAATATTGTGTGACCTGTTAAGAGTCTTTGCAGCAATATTGTATATCAGGGTGTCAATATACTTTTTATCAAAAAGCTTCACTTCCCTCTTTGCAGGATGAATATTAACGTCAATGAGTTCAGGATCAATATCAATGAAGATCACAGCAGCAGGATACTTGCCGTGAAGTGCAACCGCTTCATATGCCCTGGAAAGGATGAATCCCAGATAGGGATATTCAACAGGTCGTCTGTTGATAAAAAACACCTGAGAGCTCCTCGATGCCTTCATATAATGAGGTTTTGACAGGAAACCCGAGATTGACACTTTGAGATCCTGAAGGCTTTCAAAGGATGTATTTTCGACGAAATCCCGGCCATAGACACCTTCAGCCCTTTGCTCTGCTGATGAATCAGGCGGGAGGGTTATCTGCCTTTTTCCGTCCACTTCAAGAGAAAAGCCGATTTCAGGCCACGCAAGTGAGGTCTTAAGAAACATATCCCTGATATATTTCATCTCTGTTTTCATGGCCTTAAGGAATTTCTTTCTTGCCGGTACATTGAAAAAAAGATTTTCGACGATTACTGTTGTCCCTGAAGGACCCGCATAATCTCTTACACTGACTTCCCCTGAGTGATTATCAAGCCTCCGGCCTGTTTCTTCCTCCACTGAACGAGAAAGAAGAGTAAACCTGGATATTGATGATATACTTGATAAAGCCTCTCCTCTGAAACCGCAGGTGTCAATTCTTTCAATATCATATACATCTACGATTTTACTTGTTGCATGCTCGATTACAGCGAGTTCAATATCTTCTCCTGGTATGCCTTCTCCATTGTCACGTACCACAATCTTTTTAAGCCCGCTCTCGAACACCTCGACCTCTATCCGGTTCGCGCCTGAATCAATTGCATTTTCGAGAAGTTCTTTTACCACGGAGAATGGCCCTTCGACCACTTCCCCTGCAGAGATCTTCTTTTTTACTGTATCAGAAAGTAATTTTATTCGTTTCAAATGTACCTCAATCAGAAAGTATATCAACAATTTTTGGGAGTGTAGTTCCGGCAGATCCCTGAATAAACAGGTCTGTTGCATGTGACGTAAGTTCTGTGCTTTCGAGATTGAACTCGATTATCTTCGCTCCATTGTTCTTTGCGGTAAGTGGAATAGCAGCAGCGGGATACACAATGGCAGAGGTTCCCACAACAAGAACGAGATCTGCCACTGAAGCATATTTCTCTGACTGAAAAAGGGCTTCCTGCGGTATCATCTCACCAAAGAAAACAATTGAGGGCTTGAGTATTCTGTTGCACTTTTTACATCTGGGGATTTCCTTTTTCGCAAGATTAAAATCATCAAGAGGATACTTTGTCCCGCACTTCATACATTCAAGTTTCTTGGCATTCCCGTGATATTCTATTACATTTTTGCTTCCGGCTTCCTGGTGGAGATTGTCAATATTCTGGGTTATTACTGCATCGATGTATCCCATCTGCTCAAGCCTTGCAAGAGCGATATGTCCATTGTTGGGTTTCGCATTTACTGCGAGATCTATCATCTCGAAAATCATCCCCCAAACCTTTTCCGGATTGCTCTGGAATGTGCCAATAAATGCATAAACAGCCGGGTCATATTTTGCCCACAGACCACCGGCACTCCTGAAATCAGGGATTCCGCTTTCTACAGAAATTCCGGCACCTGAAAGGACAATGCAGCTTTTTGCATTTTTGATAAGTTCAGCAGCATCCTGAATCGATCTTTCCATATCAACACCCCCTGTTTTTTCTCAGTTAATCTCCAAAGAACAGGATGTCAATTAAAAAGCACCGGGATTACTCCCGGATCATGATTATGGTGAAAAAAATTATCACAGGAAAGGAGGACTTTATAATCAAACGATTATGTCAATTCCCAAAGTCAAAAATCAGATCTTTTATATTTTTATAAAACAACAGGAAATTTTGATCTTTAATATCCAGTTGTTTCTTATATTCTAAAAAATCAGTCTGGTATGTGGATAAATAGAATTCAAGTTGAGTCAGATTGTTCTTCATTCCTAAAAAAGTTTACATGTTGAAATCTGGAGGCAGCATTTTCAATATAGTTCCTTAAAAAAACTTCCAGACTGTTCGAGATATAAAAATCCTTTTCCAGATCCCGGTCCTTATCTGGTCCCGGATATTCATCTGTAATTTTTTCATGAACAATATATGCAGCGCCATCAGGCCCGAGCTGAATATCAATTTCAACTCCTTCAATTCTCAGGGTATCAAAACAATAATTCATCTGATTTTCAGCTCTGAAATCCCTGTATTTAATATCACCGGGTAATTTCGGATACTCTTTATAATTGCCAAGCTGATGACCTACTTTCTTAATGCTAACTTCAATGCCGGTTTTTCTCTGGTTTTATCCAGAACCTTATCTGCTGTTAAATCCTTAATGCCGGGAGTCCTAAAAATAAAGCCCCGAAACCAAAGGCTTCGGGGCTTTATTTTTATTATTTAATATTGCTTATTTTGCAATTTCAGCTTTTATCAATGCAATTACCTCAGCAGATATAGCTTTACTCTCTGATTTGGTTTTGACATTTTTGATATACTTTATCTTTTTGTCCTTTCCAATAACAATTACTACACCAACATTTTCGCAATTACCAAGCGCCCATTTTTTCTCGAGAAGTTTGGATTCATCGATCAGAACGATTGATCCCTTGAACTGTTTCTCCTTGTCCCTGGACTTACTCCTAATGAGAGCATTTGGAATCCAGGTTCTCTTTGCATTCACTATTCCAATCCCCTGATATTGAGCCTTTGGAATTTTATTGGCTTTTACTTCGGCCCTGATTGCGTTAGAAAGAGGATCATTCACATCCTTTTCATCCGGGTCAGTATACATTATTGTTATCACCTTACTGCCAAGCGCCGGAATCAACATAGGTTTATCATTCGAATCAAGCAGCTTGATATTTCCTACCTGCTGGCCAACTGAAGCTGCAAATACCATGCTGAAATAAAGCACAGAAGCTGATACAGCGAAGAAGATAATACTCTTTTTTTTCATAAAACAGGCCTCCATTTGTTTGTTGTTTTATTATATTCAACCCTCTTCAGAGAGGTTCTGAATCAAGATCGCATTGATGTTAATAAAATAAAAATGATCAAACCTCTGATTTATTTATTATATTTTATATATACTATATTGTTGCTTTTTTTGTCAACTAATAAGTTGAACATCAGTCCATCAATAATATTTCTTGAATATTATTGATGGACTGATATTATAAAAAAACCAAAGTTATCGTTATCTGATTTATTAAGATTGATTTACACTACCCGGGAAGTAAGGACTTATCAAATTGAATCCGATTAAAGAAACAACCATTCTTTTGATTGAATCTGTAAATTCAGAGATTGATACCATACCTATAATTCTTAAATTAAAAGATTTCACTATTCTGAAATATGAATCGGCAGAAAAAATAATTAAAAACCCTGACGACCAGTTACCTGATTTAGCAATAATCAGCATAATTTCTTTTGACACTTTAGACGCAGCAGTAAAAATCATGACCACCCTCAGCAATTTCAACATCCCGTTTCTGATTCTGTCTGATGAAATTGATGATCGTTTATTTGAACTCGAATGCACTTTAAACTGTTATGGTTATATTTCAACTGATTCATCTGAGAGTATAATCACTTCAATGATTAAAACAGCTCTGAGACTGCATCAATTCAAATTGAAATTTATTAACACAGAAAATAAACTTAGAGAAAGTGAATACAGACTTCTTACAGAAAACACCTCGGATGTTATCTACCGGACAAAAATTCCTGAAGCTGAATACGAATTTGTTAGTCCTTCTTCAGAAAAAGTTTTTGGTTTCAGTCCGGATAACTTTTACAGAGATTCAAACCTGTTGCTTTCAATAATGAATCCTGAATGGAAAAACTATTTTTTTGAAAGATGGAAGGATATACAGAACAATATTCTTCATGATTACTATGAATTCAGTATAATTCACCCGGTTTCAAAAGAAATAAGGTGGCTTTATCAAAAGAACTACTGGATTTATAATTCTAAAAACCAGCTCATTGCATTACAGGGAAATGTGACTGATATAACAGAACTGAAGAGAAAAGAAAAGGAACTCACGGACAACAGGGAGCTGCTTTTCCACAGCAGGAAAATGGATGCTGTTGGAAAACTAGCCGGAGGAATGGCACATGATTTTAACAACATGCTGGGAGGAATACTCGGATCTGCACAGATTCTTAAAAAAAACTGTACTCCGGGAAGCAAAGAGGAAAAATTTATAGATCTCATAATAAGGACTTCCAAAAGAGCTGGAGATCTTACATCAAAACTGCTGACATTCAGTAAAAAAGAAAAAACAGAATTTAAAATCATTGATATCCATTCTCTTATAGAGGATACAGCTGTGATGCTTACACACTCACTTAACAGGAATATAGATATCGTAATAAATACAGATGCCTCAAATTACACAATAATGGGGGATGCATCCCAGGTTCAGAATATTTTTCTTAACATGGGAATTAATTCAGGTAGAGCTATGAAAAATGGCGGGACTCTCATCTTCAAAACCAGAAATATTAATTTGAACCAGGATGACTGTGAAAAAATTCATTTTAATATAAAACAGGGAGAATATCTGTGCATTGAAATACGGGATACCGGATGCGGTATTCCGAAAGAAAACCTGATGAAAATTTTTGAACCCTTTTATACAACCCGGGAAGGAGGGGAAGGAACCGGTCTTGGGCTTGCTACGGCATATGGAACCATACAGTTACACAGAGGAGCCGTTGAAGTACAAAGTAAAGCAGGAGAAGGCACTGTTTTTTTCATATACCTGCCGATTGAATCCATCACAGAGAATCAACCCGACTTTGGCAATATTTGTTAAAAAAGAGATGCAGACAATGGAGAGTGTAAAAAAGATTGTGTACCAGCGATTAAACAAGTACCCTCGATATTGCAGACTTGAGATCTTCTATTCGGTATGGTTTCTGAAGAGATTCTTCAAAACCGTATTCCCTGAAATTTGCCATTATAGGATCATTTGAATATCCACTCGAAACAATCACTTTAACGTCAGGGTCGTGATCCTTTAAAAGTCTGACAGTTTCATCACCATCCAGCCCTCCTCTCATTGTGAGATCCATTATCACACAATCATAACGGTGACCTGACGACTGAGCATTTCTGTAAATGCTGAGAGAATCTTCACCACAAAAAACAGAGTCAACATCAAAGCCAAGCTGGTTAAGCATATTCTGAAGTACATTTACAATATCCCTGTCATCATCCACAACAAGTATCTTTCCGGATGAATTAAACTCTCCTGGTGAAGCCTTTGTTTCAAACCGAACAAGTTTATCTGTAATAGCCGGAAGATATATTATGAATTCACATCCCTTCCCTTTTTCCGAAATTACAGATACATTGCCATCATGTTTTTTTATCACTGAATAGACAATCGCAAGCCCAAGACCGGAACCATTACTCTTTGTTGTAAAGAACGGATCGAACACATTACCAAGAATTTCTTCTGATATTCCAGGTCCATTATCCCTGATTGATAACCGGACACAACTGCATTGTGACACTCTGCTGTCAGATCCGTTCCATTTCTGGTTTTCTGCTCTGATAATTATACTTCCATTATCCTGCATTGCCTGCCTTGAATTAAGGATAATATTATGTATTACCTGGGATATCTGAGTCTTATCAACGCATACACGCCACAGACCATCCGGAATATCTATTTCATAATCAATGCCTGATCCGCTCAACGCAAATTCCGTTGTTTCTGCTACAAGCTCATTTAATAAAGTGATCTCTTTAACCGGATCTCCTCCTTTTGTAAAAGTAAGGAGCCTGCATGCAAGATCACGGGTTTTCAGAGATGCTTCTTCAGCAGAGTGAAGAGCACTGTCTATCTCTGTGTCCGAATTCATAAAACGGGCCAGTGAAATATTGCCAAGAACTGCTGTGAGAAGATTGTTTAAATCATGTGCTATTCCGCCTGCAAAAACTCCAAGAGTTTCAATCTTGGATGTTTTCAGAATTTCTTCATTGAGTTTTGCAAGTTCTTCATTTGCATTCCTCAGATCAATATTTTTATGATGCATCTCTGCTTCTGAAAGCTTCGCTTTTGAGAGGGCTCTCATATGTATGTCAAGATTGAGACAGGATACCACACCTGCAACCACCAGGGGAATCATGATATCACTCGTATACTCAATTATTTCAGATGATAACAAGCCCAGTTCAGAATGAGAATTGTGCATATATAAGAAAAAAATTATAATATTGATGCCCATATATAAAGGTATCAACAATCTCTTTTTCGAAATGATAATAGGAGTAATTGAGATCATACAGATAAGATAGGCCATTGTATCAAGCCTGGAAAGAACATTTCCCCTGTCTGAAAATATTATAATCCATACAGAAAGAAAAATTGACACAAGATAAAGGTGTGCAGAAAAAATAAAATGCCCTGAACGAAGTATAATAAGTGAAACAACCACCAGGATGGAAGCAGTCAAAGGAGAAACAATCGCAACATGGCTGTAACTGTTAATTAATGAAATTGGAGTGAGGATAAAGAAAATAACACAAAATGTGGTTATAAGCAGAATAAAGAAAATTCTCGCTTTTTGCTGAATCAGATATTCTTCATCATTATAAACAGAGAGAAAGAAATCAGTAATGAATTGAATCAAGATCAAATCTCCGCCAAACAGGTATTTACTGCGGAGAATTAAATATCTGCACTTATTTTTTGCCAGTAATAAATTTCAAAAAAACTCTGACATACCTGTCTTGAACAAAATATAAACTATGAATATAAAACAAAGAACATAAATATAAAATTATTTTAAATCATTTCAGTTTTCCCTGACCTTGAAATAATTCATCATTTCCAGTAGTTTCTTTGAATTTACTGCAAGCTCCTGATTTGAGGCAGCAAATTCTTCTACAAGAGCACCGTTCTGCTGTGTGATTCCATCAAGCTGGCTTACAGCTTTGTTGACCTGCTCAAGGCCTTTCTGATGCTCAAAAGATGTATTTTTAATTTCATTCATTAAAGCAGCCAGCTCATTAACAGTATTTCTAAGATCATCAATAATCACCCCGGCCTCTTCAACAACAGATGAGCCCTGAATGATTTTATCCGTATTTGCAGTTATCAGATCATTGATTTCCTTAACAGAGACAGAAGTATTCTGCGCAAGAGTACGAACCTCTGTTGCTACCACAGCGAATCCCCTGCCATGCTCACCTGCTCTTGCTGCTTCAACAGCAGCATTCAGTGAAAGGATGTTGGTCTGAAACGCAATATTCTCTATAAGCATTGTTATCTGTGTAATATGATCATTTGAATCATTTATCTTCTTCATCTGTACGGAAGCATTATTTATTACTTCCACACCCTTCATGGTATTATTGTGTCCTTCAACAGTAATATCATATGCCCTTGCAGCATTTTCAGCACTGCTTTTTATTGCTGCTGTCATTTCTTCCATGGAAGAGGCTGTCTCTTCCAGACTCGCTGCCTGTTCTGTTGTACGGGTGGACAGCTCTTCATTGCCTCCTGCAAGAGTTTCTATAGATTCAGTTATAGTCTTAACCTTATTTTTTACATCACTTATCATATTCTCTATCTTATCAATAAAAATATTGAACCAATCAGCCATTTCTCCTATTTCATCCTTACGGTGATTTTCTATTCGGAGTGTCAGATCACCTCCGCCTCTTGCGATGTCTTTTAATATATCAGCTATTCTTTTCACTGGTTGAGCAATAGAACTTCCCACGAAATAAGCGGCAATCATATTTACACACACACCCGCAATGAGTGCAATTAGAGCAATCATAAAAATCGAATAAAGAGTCTCATTAAGTTCACTTTTGTATGCAACTGCTGCAATAATCCAATTCATCTCAGGGAGATAACGATAAACAGCAACCTTTGCAGTTGCAATTTCGCCATTTTTTTCAGAATCCGTGAATTCAACGGTTCCATCCCTGTTTTTCAGAATTTTCTCAACCCATGACTTACCGGAAATTTCATTGCCCGAAGCAGTTGGATGTATTACTATTTCGCCTCTTGTATCTATTATGAATGAATAACCGCTTTTACCAACTTTTACTGATAATATTTTATTCTTCAACCGGTCTACATCATTCTGCGGTACTCCGGAGTATAACATACCGATTATTTTTTTATTCTGATACAAGGGCTTATAGTGCGTTATATACCACTGATCCACTACAAACGCCCTCCCTGAAAAACTCTTCCCGCTCATCACCGTCTTAACAACAGGAGAGTCAGAAGGTATATAAGTCCCAACCGCCCGTGTACCGTCCTTTTTTCTTACGCTGGTTGAAATCCTAAGCATCCCCTGACGAATAATCTGGAAGACTGTAGTGGTGTTTCCTGTTCTTTTGCTGAATCTGTCAACGAGAGTATTGTTGAATGCCACTTTTGTATCGCCAAGCAGCATAACAGGTATATTGATATTAGTTGTTTTTTTTGTAATCTGGTTCTGAGCTGAAACAATTATTTTTTTTGAAGGATGAAGAAGCATGCGGTTATCAATCTCCCCCTCAATGTAATCGATATCCTTCAGCAATGCATCCTGATAGAATTCAAATGAAGTTTGAGCTATCTTGAGGCTGAGACCCGCTACATTGTTGAGATTTTCATGTGAGATATCTGACATATGACCGGAAACTGCCCTGATAAGAAACCCAAAGGAAGAGGCCAGTATGAGTACAGTTACAATGATAAAGCGAATAAAAATTGAGCCGGTAATACTTCCTAGAAAGCCTTTTCCAGATTTCATGATCTCCCCCGTCAAACTATAAATACTTTTTAGTCTGCATTTCCCTGCGAAAAGTATCCTGAAATAGTAAAAAGAGCCTCACCTGACATCGACTTTCCGGTCGGCAGGAATCATTATTCTGCATTAATTATACAGGATGCAGTAAATACTTTTTAATTATATTGATATTCCATTTAAAGAAAAGGAATTTTTTTGGTATCCCGGCTGAAAGGCTGCCGCAATACCAACATATAAAATTACTCTCTCAGCCACATTTTTGCATCATCAAGACCTGAAGTATCAAACTGCTTAACGATACCGTTTATGCCTGATTTATTCATTCCGTTGTTTATTGCAAGACCTGTGACTGCACTATTAACTACAAGAGCGATTCTTTTACATCCCATTTCAAGCGACTCATTCTGATTCCTTACCTTCTCTTCATTCACAGCTGAAGGGAATGCTTTGCATTCTGTGGCATCAGAAAGAATCTTCCAGCCTTGTTTTGTCATACTCCTGGCTTTTTTCCAGTCAGCCTGAAAATCCGGAACAACCGACATATCCTTCCAGAAACCCTTCATCTTCCAGTATATACAATTTTCAGCTTGATTGTAGCGAAGTTCATAATAATCGTTATTTGCTATTTCTTTCATGTTGACTCCCTTAAATCGTCTGCAAGTATACCCTACAGCATTACAGTATTTTTAAAACTTCCAAGTTAGTTCTAACAAACTTATTTTCTACGGATATTCAGTCAATATGTTTTTTTAAAATAGCCTCGACACGCACATTTTAATGTATAAAATAAGAAAGGGAATAAGGAGACAGCAGGAGATATATAAAAGATAGAAAATAATAAAGGTCTATAAACGACTTGTCCGATTCAGCGCTGATGTAATAGGGGTACCGGCTGGAACCCATTATAAAAACTGAAGCATGTGAGACTATTTGCAACCCCTCCAGTCAATTATTCCCCTGGTTTTTTCAAAGGGATTTACCGGTCCATAGAGCATATCCTTTTCACGATCGAAACAACGGCTTGGATGATAATTTCTTATGGCTTTTATATCATTTAAATGAGATGTAATTTCGTCGGCATGGTTTCCCCACAGAAACCATACTATACCGCTCTTTTTATCATGAATATAAGTCAGTAGTTCACGACTGAAGTTTTGCCAGACATCGCTGTGTGATCCTGGCGAATTTATACGACATGTATATGCCGTATTCAGAAACAGAACGCCCTGGGCTTCCAATGAATTAAACCATTCTGCCGGAGGGAGTATCTTGAACTTTTCATCCGAAATAACTCTTTTAAATTCACTGTATTTAACGATCCTACCAGTATATGTTTTATATACCGTCCTCATGAGATTCTGGAGTGAGGGATTAAGATATTTGAATGTGTCATACCAATTTTCAAGATAGCTCACTTCAAAGGCTCTTCCAGTTGCAACTCCTGGCTGAGGATACGGATCCTGCCCAAGGATTACTATTTTAATTCCGGAAAGTGGTATTTTGAGGAAACGAAGAATATTTTTTTTATCAGGAGTAATGCTGTCTTCATCCCCCAAAATCTTCTTTTCAATAATTTTCAGTTCCGGTTTAATAGAATTGATAAAACCGGACCATGTTTCATTATACTGTTGTCTTGAGTTCAGAAAGTTGAAATATTTCATATACCTACAATAATCATAACTTCAGATCGTCAATTAAAAATTTTAACTGAGTTATATTAAAGGGCTTTTCAATAAATTTCAGAGGATTAAGCCTGAGAGCCTTTCCAAGGATTTCTTCTGTGGCATAGCCTGATATAAAACAAATGGGAATGTCATATTCTGAGATAATCATTTCAGCTGCCTCGATTCCATCCATCTCACCGGCAAGGCATATATCCATAAATATCAGATCCGGTTTTTCTCGTGATGCAATAGCAACAGCATCTTCTCCTGAGGCTGTTGTCGCTATAACAATACAGCCTATGTCTTCCAGATCAAGACATAGGCACCTTGCGGTAATTACTTCATCCTCAACAATAAGAATCTTAATTCCTTTTTTATTCATCCTCAAATCCTTGCGCTGTACGACTCTTCTTTTATCTCTATTATATAACGAATCCCATGGCCTGATTCGAATCTGATGCTGCCCCGAAGCTGTTTTTCTATAATATCAAATACAACAGGAAGTCCCATTCCAGAATCTTTTTTAAAATCAAAGTCAGGCGGCATACCGCAGCCATTGTCTTCATAACAGAGACAGAGGCCCTTTGAATCACTTTCAGATAAATGAATCTTTATTACAGCAGCAGGACTGGTGCCAAAAGCGTGTTTGAATGAATTGTGAAGCAGTTCTGTCATTACCATACCAAGCGGAACAGCTGTATCTATAAGAACATCGATTTCATTTCCTTCAACTGCTATTTCATTCTTTCTTCCCGGGGAAATATACCTTCCGGACATATAGTAAGCCAGGTCCATTATGTAGTCCTTCAGCCCGATATGCGAAAGCCTTTCGCCCTGGTAGAGTTTTTTATGAACCAGGCCTATTGCACTTATTTTTTCTTCCACTTCCTTAAAAACCCCTATGTTTTCATTGCCGGAGAGTTTCCTGGATTCCAGGCGAAGCAGAGAAGTCATTACCTGAATATTGTTCCCTGTTCTGTGGTAGAGTTCACTTATCAGTATTTCTTTATCGTTAAGTGAATTATTCAGCCTGGCATTGAGTTCTTCAAGGTCAGCAGACTGTTTCTGAATTCTGAATATTCTTTTAAGGAGATTTTTCTGGATTATTCCTATAGTCATTATCATTATTGTGCCCGGAAGCATTAATACAATTGAGGCAGTTACCCAGGTTACAGGAATTCTTGTTATCTCCATAAGGTCAACATCCGGTTTCATTTTTCCTGTGACCATGAGAAAGCCTGTAATTATCACCGGCAGCAGGCATATGGCTATTGATATAAATCCGCATCGCAGAGAGAAAAAAACTGTGGCAAAGATAAATACACAGAAGAAAAGAGGAATACCGGCTCCACTGAATCCATACATTATAATATTGGATAAGCCGATCAGGTAAATGCACATAATCAAAATAATCGCAGTAGTCTGGTATCCTGCACGCTTTCTGATAAACAAAAGAATAAATACAGGCAAAAAACATAAAATATACAGCAAACCGGCATAAGCCTGGCCAAGCTGGCATGCTTCATATGCAGCCATTAAAACAGCAGGGATTCCAAAGATATTCAGTATAATCAGTATCCATTTCAGAACAACCGAAAGAACCTCTCTGTAATGCATGTCCGTATTGACAGCAGGTATAGTCTTCTTAATATCCAAATTAAATCAACCAGGTTTTAGGAATATACAATAGTTATGCAAATAAAAAAAAATTACAGACAGGCTTTAAATCAAACCTTCTGCAACAGCAGTGGCAGAAAAAATACATTTTTATATTGAGGGGACCTCTAAAAATTATATTTTTAAAATTCCTGTAAATTGTAACTGCTGTTAAAATCTGTACTTATGTTTCCCGCCCGCCTTTGGCGGGCGGGAAAACTTAATTTTCAGATGTAGCCTTGAATCTATCAAGTAAAATTTGAATAATATGATAATTGTTTATTATTAATGGAAGAGGAATACCCCCCTTCCATTAATCTTTTATTCTTCTTCAATAAGACCTTCTGTTTTGGCAACAGCATATGAACAAACCATGTCCCCTGTTACATTATTCATGGTTTCGAACATATCGAGAATTGGATTTATACCAAGAGCAAGACCTACAATAACTGCAATCTGACCGCTTCCGAGTCCCATTGATTCAAGGATAAGAAACAGCAGCATAAGCCTTCCGCCCGGCACACCTCCTGTTCCAATGGATGCAAGTACAGTTGTTATGACCAGTACAACAACTGATCCGGCTGTCATCTCATATCCGAACATGTTGGCTGCAAGGATTGCAAACATCGGCAGGTGAACACAAACACCATCCATATTTATTGTTGCCCCAAGAGGCAAAGAGAATGAAGCGAGTTCGTCGCTTACTTTAAGTTCTTCTTTTGCTACTTTTATGGATACAGGAAGAGTCGCTGCCGAGCTTCGTGTAACGAAAGCCGTTAGCATTGCTTCCTCCATTTTTTTGAGAATTCTGAAAGGATTCTGTCTTGTTGTAACAGCAAGGAGAAGTGAATAAACCCCAAAGATCAGAATAAGTATCCCTACAACAACACCAAGTAATACCTTTGCATAAGGGCCGATAATAAGAGGACCGAATTTTGCAAAATTAACCATTGAAAGTACGAATACCCCGATAGGAGAATACTCGAGAACCCAGTCAACGATCTTGAACATGGCATCTCTCAACGCATGAAAAAGTTCCGTTAGAGAATTGAGATAACCAAGCTGAGTTTCATCCTTGGTAGATTCCATAAGAACTCTTATGGCAAGACCTAATAGAATTGCAAACACGATTATCGGAAGAAAATTCCCATCAGCAAGCGCCTTGAATGGATTTTGAAACATACTGAGGAAAAGATCCTGAAAATTCTTTCCGGATACTGCATTTGACTGAATCTGCTGCAGGTGCTGTCCTGAAAGATCAGAACTCATGGCAACCCACTTCTCTTTGCTTGCACTTCCGGGATTAAAAAACATTGCATTAAAAACTCCAACAACTGCAGCAATAAGAGAACATACAAAATACCAGACGATTACCTTGAGCCCTACCCTGCCGAACTTATTAACTGCAAGCGATGACGCCCCAACAATAAGAGAAAAAAATACAACAGGGATTACAACCATCTTCAACATTTTCACAAACACTTCACCAAGAGGAAGCAAATACGATGTGAGAAACGAGAGAATAGGATTGTTGACTACATCTCCGGAAGGATATCCATTACTGGATGATATATACCAGAGAATACCTCCGGTAATGGAACCAAAAACAAAAGCACCGAAAATCCTTTTGAGTAGAGAGCTATTGAAATACAGACTTAAAACTTTTTTCACTTTACCCACCTTCTTTCTGTAATATAATTTTTTAATCGGGTTTACCGGAATGAATAAAATTATCCACCGTCTGAGGCAGCAGAGAGTTTTATGCATTCATTGATAACAAGCGTTATTTTTGTTTATAATTTGTCAATAAAAAGAGAAGTGCAGTGTCCCTGAAGGTGTTATTTTTCCCCTGTCATTACAGAATAGAGTTCGGAATTTTATCTTTTTTAGCAAATAAATAACCCCGATAAATATATCTGTAATTTTAGATTCAAATTCATCTATTTCAGAAATGATCTTACCTTATCGCTATTGAATCCATTTCTGTAGGCCAGCAGTCTGTCTGAATCACACTTCTTTATCTCGCCCAATTACCTGACTTATTTTTTGTGTCAGCTCTGAAAGGGTATAGGGTTTCTGAATATAATCCATTACCCCGAGTTCCATGATATCCCGAATATCGTTCTCTTTGATATAACCTGAAGCGAGTAGAACCTTAATTTCAGGATCAATTTTTTTCAATTCAATAAAAGTCTCCTTTCCGGACATGCCGGGCATAGACAAATCAAGGAGGACAGCAACAACCGAAGCCATGTTATCTTCATAAAACAGCAAACCTTCCAATCCGCTCCCGCAGGTTACAACATTATAACCTGAATCTTCCAGAATTCCTTCAGCAACAGTTCTGAGATCTTCCTCATCGTCAATGACAAGAATCAACCCGCTTCCACTGACAGGGATTTCTTTAATATTTGTTTCAGCATCCTGAACTCTTTCTGATTTTTTTTCAGGGAAATAAAGATGAAAAGTAGTTCCCTCTCCCGGAAGACTGTAAACAGTAATAAATCCATCATGTTTCTTCATAGTGTTATAAACCATAGACAATCCAAGTCCGGCTCCTTCGGATGCAGACTTGGTGGAGAAAAAGGGATCAAAAATCCTTTCAATTACTTCCTGATTCATTCCCACTCCTGAATCTGACACTTCCACCCTCCAGTAAACAGTACCCGGAACAGCGTCACTATGCTGACGACAAAAATAGCTGTCAGTCACAATACGTTTAATCCCTACGTCAATGACACCTCCATGTTTTACTTCTTCAGAGCGCATAACAGTCATTGCATGAGATGAATTGATACAGAGGTTTAGCAAAGCCTGTTCAACCATAGCCGCGTCAGCAATAATCTGTGCAGGAACATTGCATTCACTGCATTTAAGAGAAACCTCTTTGGGAAATGTATATTTACAGATATTAAGAATGTTTTCGACTGATTTGTTGAGATCAATCGAAATCATTTGCATATCATGCTGTCTGGAAAAAGTAAGAAGCTGTCTTACAATCTCAGCAGCCCTGATTGATGAATTTTGAATAATCCTGATATATTTGTCAAAATCACCTGAGACATCAATATTTTGTTTTTTCAGCAGTCTTTCCATGATGTTTATACTTCCCATGATTCCACCAATGATATTATTGAAATCATGGGCCACACCTCCGGCAAGAGTACCTACTGTTTCCATTTTTTGAGCCTGACGAAGCTGCTGTTCCACAATCTCGAAATCAGTTATATCGGTTATTATACCTTCCAAGATTTTTTTGCCGTCAACCGAAACCGCACGTCCTTTCTGCAAAACCCATCTGAGCTGCTCGCCTTTTTTTTGTATTCTGTACTTTACCTGAAAATTACCGTTTTCATCGGTGCTGCTTTTTAAATCATCAGTCAGTTTTTCTCTGTCATCAGGATGAAGTATATCCATGATTGGTTTGCCATTTTCAACAAAAACCTGGGGAGGATACCCGGTTATTACGGTTGAACCATCACTCAGATACAACATTTTTAAATCAGGGTAAATTTCATATCGATAAACCATACCGGGTATATTCGAAATTAAAAAAGTCAGCTCTCCCTGTTTCTTTTTAAGTTCTTTATTAATTTCAATGATTTCACTTTGGGATGCAATCAACTCTTCGTTTTGGGCTTCATACTCTTCGTTAGCTGAAGTCAATTCCTGATTTTTCATATGTATTATTTCTTCCATCCGCTTACGCTCGGCAATTTCATTCATAAGTGAAATATTTCTGCTGCGGATTTCTTTGAGAGATATTCGAATGAAGAATACAAGACAGCATAAAATAATAACCGTCAAAACGATAGTCTTAAATAAAAAATAAAATTCTGCATCCCTGATATCGTTCATATATCTTCCGGTTCCGATATAACATCCGAGTTCAGGAATTCCAATTACATAAGAAACTTTTTCTTCAGTTCTTTTTACAACCGGGTGCAGGTAGAAATATGTAACATATCCTTCACCACGACAGGATTGCGCAGCCCTGACAAGTTCCCTTATTATGAAAATTCCATTATCATCCCTGAGGTTCCATTGATCAGTCATTTCTTTCTCTGGCTCAAAAGGTTGAACAAGCATGATACCATCATAGGAACTCATAAATATATAATTCGCACCATTAGGATCGTTGAAAGTCATTCTTCTCACGATGTTTCTTACTTCAACAACCGCCGTTTCAGCGGTTATATTGTTCAATCTGTATTTTTGAACAATCGGTTCGATTGTATTTCTTGCGAGTTGGACCATTTGCTTCATTTGCTGCAGGCGCTGTTCTTCTGTCAAATGAACATAACGAAAAGTGAGATACCCAAAAAGGATGAAAAATATCAGCGCAAGAATCATTCCTGTAAAAAGAATTTTATTCCTTGGAAAAATAAAAATATTTTTATAATCGGAATTCATCCCACTCCTCCTTTTCAGTTCGGTATTACAATTCTGTTTCTCTGCTCTCCAAGGCTGATTGTTCTGTCCTGATTGTATATTCTCGAAATTATAACATCACCCACGGCAAGATACTTCTTATTATTTTTTATTTCATCATTAATAAATTTTTCGATTCTTTTTTGAGGGGGAATTCCAAAAATCTCTGCCAGCCTGGATTTAAATCTGTCCGGTTTTGAAAGAGCCACATTACATGGAGTTCCTGTTGATATTACATCTCCTGGTCTGAGATCAAATTTTCTTGTAAGAACATTGATCAGTTCAAATGGCTTAAAAATCATATCTGCGGTATTGCCCATTTGTTTTTTATTTTCATACGGATGCATCCCGCTGTTATAAACCTGAAGATCGAGCGTGAGGCTTTGCATTTCATTGACTGTTTTTTTATCAAGCAGTTGCACTTCCGGACCGAGGGGAGCAAAGGTTCTGTTGTTTTTTCCCATAAACCACTGACCTGCTCGAAGCTGCTGGTCTCTGGCTGTAATGTCATTCATTATTGTAATACCAAGAATATATTCGGAAATATTTTCAGGAGTGATAATATCAGAAAAAGAAATTCTTTTCCCCGCAATCAATGCAAGCTCAATTTCATAATCCAGAAGTTGCGTTGTTTCAGGATATATTATATCGTCACAACCTCCCGCAACAGAAGTTATTGCCTTTGAAAAGAAAATCGGTGTTTCAGGCAACGCCATATCCATCTCTTTTGCATGATCTGTGTAGTTCAGCCCCGCACAATAGACTGCCGATGTCTCATCAACCGGTGGCAGCAATGCTGTTTTGTTAAAAGGAATTTTTTCTCCCCGGTTAAATTCATCAGCATTCAACACGCTGAAAAGTTCACCAATACCGGAGATTCCCCTGATCGGAATAATCCCCTCTTGATCAGGAATCCCGAATGTCGGTTTATTATCACCTAACTTCATGAATTTTACTATTTTCACTGCCTGCCTCCAAAAAACAAAACATGAACAGATTGTTCAAAATATTATTTGATAACTAATTGCATGTTCACAGTATTAAATTATTGATCAAAATAATCAACAACTTTCACAGATATGAATTTATGGGCAAAGCATTTTATAAATTTATCTTTTTTAATTATTACCAATAACACTTAAGCAATCATTCCATATGATATTTTTTATTGTTAGAATATCAAGTAATTAACTTTCAAAATATTCGTTCAATTGTTGACAAAAAATCACCCAACAGGAGATTTAGTGAATTAGACACTATGGAGAGTAAAATGACCCAGATAAATATAAAAACCATCGATTTCAACAGGTGGGGAGAATTCAAATCAAAGACCATTGAAAAAACCTTCAGGGATGAAACCTGGCCACCGATGCTCAACACCCTTGGGTTTTTATCTCTTCTTTCCGCCCTCACATTCTTTTTAGCCGGTATTGGGCCAATAATGGATATTGGCCTGACTGACAATATAATAACGCTGTCATCGCTGAGAGCTGCAGCATCATTCACAGGACTACTGGCCTTCCTCTACAGCAGATACAGAAATAATTATAGAATCTTCATTCTTCTTCTATCTGCGTTTATGATTAGCGTTGGAATTTTTGAATCTGTCGAAGCAATTATAAATTATAAAGCAGGAATTGAACTTGAAACACCATTTACTCTGGCAATAATACTTATATGCTATCTCTTTTTTCCGCTTAGCCTGAAGGCAATAATGACAGCAGCTTTATTTTCATCTGCCCTCAATATCGCTTCTCTAAAATTTTTTGCAGAGGTTGAGTGTGCAGCCCTTTTTCAGCTTACCCTCTTTTTTGTATCTATCAATGCCATTGGAACGTATTTGTTCATCATCCGAACAAAATCTATAAGAATCAGTTATTCAGCACAAAAACAAATCACCGAACTCAACAGACAGCTGAGAATGGAAATCCGGGAAAAGGAAAAAGCAAACCGTAATCTCGAACAGCTTACAGTGACTGATCCAATGACAGGAATTTCAAACAGAAGAAAATTCATTGAGAGTATTGCTCTTGAATGGCACAGGTTTGAACGGTATCAAAAACCATTTTCACTTTTAATAATCGATATTGATAACTTCAAAAGAATCAATGATTCATATGGCCATGAAACAGGAGATACTGTAATTTGCGAAATCAGCAGAAGAATTTCTGAAGAGCTGAGAAAACCTGACAGTTTTTTCAGAATTGGAGGTGAGGAATTCGCTGTTATAATGCCTGAAACTGACCTGTCGTCATGTGCAGTCTACAGCAACAGAATACGGGAAGCAGTGTGCAGAACACCTGTAAACTGCAGATCAAATAACATTACAGTCAGTGTCAGTATCGGGGTAAGCCAGTCCTTGTTAAATGGGCACGAATCCGCCCAGGATTTGATAAACCAGGCAGATAAAGCACTGTACAAAGCAAAATCCAGAGGAAGGAACTGTGTTGTCTGTTCAGAATGTCTGCATACCCCGGAATCATGAGTATAATAATGATGTTGGTATTATTTTGTGATTTATTAAAAGTTTAAAGCCTAAGCCCCAGCATAACGAACGGGTTGATTGAATAAAAAGTTGCATCAGAATAAAGAATATTGGACATGTTAACCCCGCATTCAGCAAAGCAATAATCAAGAAAAGTATATCTCACTGAAATTCCATACCTGTAACAAAAATCAAAAGAAAGGGTTTCGGATTCAGAAGCGGGCATTTTGACCTTTTGATTTGTAAATACAAAACCACCTCCCAGACGAAATATAAAATCCACAGGAAGATCAAAGTTGTGTTTGAAATACAGGCCTGCATTATTTTGAAATGCTGTAAGTTCAGTTTCACCACGGTTATGTTTCTGCTTTCCCTCATAACAGGCAAATGAAAACTCATACTCCATACCCATTTTACGAATAACAGGCACACCTTTAAATACACTGAACGAAGCAAAATCATAACCTGCATATACTGAAGCGCCAATAAATGAAGATTTATAAACATCCTTCCATTCTGTTATTACAGGAATATTCATATTATATCCGGGAGCAGCATATAGCCCGCCAAGGGATGCAAGTCCCTGTGAAGGATCTTTTTTAATTTCTTTATCGTCAGGTGCAGGTTTATCCTTTGCTGTTTCAACCGGTTTCTTCTGTTCAACCGGTTGTCTGTCAGGTTTCTTTTCAGAGGTCGCTAACTGTGCAGAAACTTTTGGTTTTATATCAATTACATCTATCTCTTTGACAGAGGACTTGCCTCTTGTGTCTTCAGCTGTAATTTTATATTTCCCTGCAGACGCGTCTGAAAGGTCTATATCAAAAACAATGTTTCCTGAAGAATCGATTTTCAGGTTTTCTGCTTCATACTTATCACTGAGTATTCTCTTTCTCTTAACAGGCGTTATATATATTTTCGTGCCCTTTTTAAAATTCCTGCCGGCAACTTTTACACTGGTCATCTTTTCATTTGCCAGGGCAGCTGGAGTTATTTTATCAATTTCAGGAGAAGGTATTTCCTTTACCAAAAGCGGCCGCCATGAAGACATTCCATGCCTTTTTTTAAACCTGTTGTAGCCTGTAATCCTTATAGAATAACGTCCTGGATCAAGCGGCACATTCAGCCATGACTGTTTTGTTCTGCCGCTGAAGACTGTTTTTCCAGCTGTATTTTTTACTTCAAGAACATACTCTTCAGCACCAGGTGATTTCTTCCAGGTGATATGGGCTTTTTCAGCAGCATACCCGCTCGAAATAAAAACGAAAAACATAATCAGCAGAAAAAAAATTCTGCAGCAGATTCCTTTGTTTATAGATTCAGTACTAATCAACATAAATTACCTTTGGAGAAGTAATGTCTATTTTTTCAGGCCGTGATTTTTCTCCCAGGGAAATCCTGAAATATTTTCTTGAATAGGGGCTTTCACCAATAACACGGCCTTTGTGTTTTTTCAGAGCTTTAACCTGCCAGAAATATGTATCAGTATCCAGAACCGAATAATCCCTGACAGTGTATCGAGTATCATTAACGCTGGTTGTAAAAATTCTTTTTTTATAATTACCCTTGTAATAGAAGAGTTCAATTGTATAGGATGCTGCTCCCCTTACCGGTTTCCATTTAAATATAAGGGATTTCTTTTGCCCGAGGTCTACTGTGTTTCCTCCTGCAGGATACAGCCCTTCAGGAGAATCAATGTTGTCAATAACGTTGAACGATGAGAGTTTAACTGCAGAGGAAACCTTTCCATCGATCATGACCCTCCAGTAATATTCACCTGCCGAGAGTCCTTTAACTGAAACAGATCTATTTCCGGATTTGATTTTATGAAGGAGATTCTTCATCCTGATGTCCCGAAAAATTTCAACAATATATGAGCCAGCCCTGTTCGGGTCGCTCCACAAAAATTCAGTGCCTGCTTCAGAATAATTCACCAGTGCCCTGTCTGCAGGACTGATTAATCTTAACGGCAGAATTTTCACAAGTCTGATCTTTCCGGCCTTTGACGGCCTGCTCTCTGTTCCGTCAGATGCTACTGCCCTTACCCTCCAGTAATAATCGCCTTCAGGAATTTTCTCCCTGATCTTAACAGAGTTCATATTTGTCTTTTTGAGTAACAGGTTCTTTTTAAAACCACGGTCTTTTGCAAGCTCAAAAATATAATGCTCTGCATCATATATTGAAGACCAGTTGAAAACAATACCCTGTGATTCAATATGCATAATGCTGCCTTTCCTGTTCTCCGGGGTGAATATCAGAGAAGGAGATGAAACAGATTCTGTTCTTAAGATTTTGAAAGGCTGAGGCCTGCTGAATACAGCCTTTTTGCTGTATGGATAAAGAGCTCCAACCCTGCAGTAATAATCACCCTTTTTCAGTGAGTCCAGGGCCAGGCTTTCACCCCTTACTGTTTTTTCCGCGATAATACTGCTGAAGTTTTTTTTAGCTGATATTTGAAGAAGATAATTGCGCGCATAAGATTTACCCTTCCACCTGAATCTTACAAGCGGCAGTTTTTTCCTGTAAGAATATCTCTCTGATTTTACAGGTTCAGTTATAACCGGGGCTGCATTGCAGACAACTATCAACCTGTTAACAGGACTAACATAATTATCTGAACCTGGTGTTGAAACCCTCCAGTAATAAACTCCTTCGCTGAAATTATGGGTGTAGGATTTTTCGGCTGTATTCACTGCAAAAAGACGTTTTTTAAAATCATACCTGCGTGAAACCTCAAGAAAAACTCTCTCTGTTTTATTCATCTTCCATGAAAGCACAACCATCTTTCTACTGGTTCCTGAAACTGCATAGTGGTTATTCTCAGGAGAGAGGTCCCTGACTGCAGCGTTTTTTACATTCACATCCTTACCGGACATTACAGCCAGCTGCCCTGCTTTAACTTTTTTACCGGCAAGACTTACATTGCCATTGGCTACATCAAGTTTTAGATTATCACCCTTTTTACTGATATTAACAGAAGCGCCATTGGCAGCAACACGGATATTACTGGCAAGTATATTGAGTTTGTGTGCTGAATCTTTTTTTCCTGATTCAGCAAAAATACTTCCATCAGAAAGTTCGATATCAACATTATCTGAATCAACAGAAACAAGAACAAGTGTATTCTCTTCAAGATCCACTACAGTGCCGTCATTAAGATGAATGCTTGCAGCAGAATTTTTAACTGTCCTTATGGAATCAAAATTATAAACCGGCGAATTCTGCTCAAGTTCCTGCCATATAACTTCCCGGGTATATTTTCTCTCAGCATATTCCTTACGGAATGTAATAGTTCCGATCTTTTCCGTTTTAATGCCGCTCACCGGCATGGTCATCTCACTGTAGAGGAAAAAACCAGCAGCAATCATAATCACTAAACTCGATAAAATAAAAAATTTATCTCTATTCGATAATTTCATACTTCTTCTCTTCTTCATCCGGATCTGTTGTTTTTATATCCTCTTCATTTATTCCCACCAGTTTTCTCAATTCCCTGAGAGATTTCGGCCTGTCCGGATCATCCTTTCTTCCAAGAACAGCATATACCTGCTGCGGCTTTTTTTTGCCTTTGACTGTGATCTTCTGCATAACTTTGACATGGAAAACATCTCTCACAAGGCTATAAGAATCCTCTGATATCAGAACATCTGTTCCAAAAGGCTTGTTAAGGGATTCAATTCTGGATGCAAGGTTTACAGCATCACCAATAACGGTATACTCCATTCTGTCATGAGATCCAATCTGGCCGGCAAGAACCGGGCCTGTGTTTATTCCACATCCAATCCGAATAAATGGCTTTTTGGGGCCGCCACGGTCTTTATTAAAATCCAGCAATACCTTTCTCATCATGAGTGCGCCATTTATGGCGTTTTCAGTATCATTTCCATGACTGATCGGAGTTCCCCAGAGTGCCATTATTGCATCACCAATAAATTTATCCACAACCCCATTGGTATCATTTACACACTGAACCATTCTGTTCATATATT
>CAZEJW010000003.1:0-69132 GCA_964512685.1 uncultured Leptospirales bacterium
TGATGTAAAAGGTAAAAAAAGAAATATCTTTATAAATGAAGAACCACTTAAAAAGAATAAAATAAACAGCCAGATTAAAGTATTACATGGACATATGCATTATAATGATCTGGAACAATTATTTATTATCCCTAAACATTCCAAATTAATCACCTGGTTACGAGATCCTGTAGAAAGAGTTATTTCAGAATATTTTTATTTCTCACAAAGGATACATGAAGAACTAAACAAAACTCCATTAGGGGTGAGGATCTTAAAGAAAATGCAAAGAACACTTATTGAATTTGCAAAAGATCCTAAGAATCAAAATGTTATTACCAAATATCTATCAGGGGCAAAACTGAGCAATTTTGATTTCGTAGGCATTTTAGAATTCTATAGCGAAGATTTATTATACCTTCAAAAAAGTTTAGATATAGAATTTTTTGAGAGACTTAAACAAAATGAAACAAAAGGGAAAAAAGCTGTAAAGATTGAAATTTTCGACAGAAAGTCTATCGTTTTCGGAAAAAATGAAATTGACATGACATGTATTGAACAGATTGTTCATCAATCACAACTGAGATCAATTGGATATGCTATGGAATTTGCAAAAAAATTCATGACAGACAAACAATCCCTTGAAGAAGTGATTAAACATACATTAGGTGAAATAAGCGCAAAAGGGCTGGATGTCCTCGCCCCCCACCTTTCTGGAGAATTTGCCATGTTCAGAGCTCTTGAACTCGCTGCAGCATTCAACAGGCTGAGGACATTCAGAGTGAATCAAATAAAATAAATCAGGTTGCAGCAATCTCTTTTTCAAGGATCTCCAGATCTCTTACCATAATATTTTTTACCATTTCTCCAATTTCATCGATTGAAAGATTGGCAATTTTATTATAGGGAATCTCATCCAGCACTCTTTGCCGAATTACATGGAAACCATTTGTGTTCATACTGTGTTTCGGAAGTGCATTTCTGGTTCCACTTATAACTACTGGTAAAATCGGAACATGCATTTTCTTTGCAAGAATAAAAGCTCCGGGCTTGAATGATTTTATTTTGCCGTCCTTTGAACGGGTGCCTTCCGGGTATACCATAACTGAGCTTCCGTTTTCAAGCGCCTTTTCACAATCCAGCATCATCTTTTTCACACTGTCTGAATTTCCTCTTACCAATTTTATATATCCATTGAGGAACATATTCCATCCCATGAAGGGAATCTTGAACATCTCAACTTTTGATACAATTTTATAATGAACAAACAGTCTGAAATTAACGAGAATATCTAGCTGCGACTGATGATTCGAAACAATCACATATGGCTGACCGCTTCGTACCTTTTCTCTGCCTTCTGTTTTAATTCTCCACAGTGGCATAATCCATGTATAAAAAGAGGCCCAGAAACAGGTAAACTGATGCAGTACAACAAGTCTTTTATCAAAGGCAGCAGTCAAAAGCCAGATAATAAGGGCGAAAAAAAAGAAAACCGGGAATGTTACTGCCAGCGTTAACACAAACAATATTGATATTATTCTTCCAGCCATTTATAACCTCTCGAAATATAATATTCCTGATAAATGACAGAAAATAAATAATTCAGGTTGCAAAAAATTTGTCAGACTGTTACTGTAATTTTTTCTTTTTCACAAGTATATACTGAATTCGTTTAATAAACAATCAAAATTTTCAGCAACAGTGAAGAGGAGTTCAGATTAAGGTCCGTTACATGACTTACGTTTTTTTAGCAGAGCAATACAAGAGAAGAAATTGTGCAGTTTTTCTGAAACCGATGCAGACAGAATCTGCATCGGCAATAATCCTATTTCAGGACCGTGATCACAAAGTCCTCTCCATCTTCCCTGACTTTTGCCTGAAGTTTATTCTTTTCAATACATCGAATGACATTTTCTCTTGAAACCACTGAATTTACAAGAACTTCAAAATTTTCCATTCCCTCTTTTATTGCCTTTTGCGTAAGTATTACTGGTTGAGGGCATGAAAGTCCGCGCGCATCGACTCTATTATCGCTCATTAAATCCTCCTTCTGCATTACGCAGTCATCCTTTCTCTCATAGAGAAACCGATTATCAGACAAAAAACTATCCCGACAATCACACCAGCCGGTCCAAAAGCTCCAGCGCCTTTTGGAGAACTCGCCATGGCAAAGTTATGTGCAAAACCAGCACCTGTAATCATACCAAGTACGAACACAACTGAATCCCCATCACCCTCTCCGGCCATAATAAGCTGCCTTCCGGGGCATCCTCCGGCAAGAGCAAAAGCGAGACCTGCAAGCAGCATTCCCAGAAAATTCCATACATGATCAGTATGTGCAACAGGCTGCCCTTCAAAACCGGGTTTGAACTGGCCAAGAAATAAATTCATCAAGGTTGCAATAACGAGTAATGCAAGAATACCACTAAGAAGATGAGTATCCCTTGCAAGAATAATATCACGGATTGAGCCCATTGTACAGAAACGGCTTCTCTGTGCGAGGATTCCTATTACGAGACCAACGCCCAGGCTTATCCATATATTTGCATGCATTGCGCCAGGACCTTTTTTACTGAAAAAAACAGCTCCGCCTTCTGAAAAAGAGACCTTAAAAATCAGGAGTAAAAAAAGAACTGCCATGAATGCCGGAAAAACCCATCCGACGGCCTTTCTGTTATTGTAGGAACGTCCCAGACTGTATCCGTTTTTTAAGAACATTACACCAATTGTGATTCCGGCGATCAGCCCCAGAAGCCCAATAATTGCATTTAAATCTCCACCCGCAAGCCTGAGCAATGCTCTCCATGGGCACCCAAGAAAAGCCAGAGCCCCAATCATGGCGAAAATCCCCAGAAAAAAACGAACTACTGTTGACGAACCCACTCTTGGCCTGAATTCCTTAGAAAAAAGGGATATAACAGTTGCTCCAAGAACGATTCCAACAATCTCAGGACGGATATACTGTACCACACCCGCTCTGTGAAGCCCCAAAGCACCTGCAATATCTCTCTCGAAACATGCAATACAAATCCCCATATTAGCCGGATTACCCCAGAACTGAAGAAGAGTGGCAAAAACGCCTATAATCAGTCCTACGAGGATAATGCCTTTTCTTGTGGCAAAAAAATTGTTCATTAAATCTGACCTCCATTTTGTTCTGACTTCCCGGATAACTGAATGTACATCCAAACGTAATCCTGGAAGATAATTTATAAGGGAATCTTAATATTAAATTAAATATTTGAGTTTTACCTCTGCCAATTCCTTATATTATTCAATAAATCGATATTTTGGATATTAAATATTCCATATCTAAATAATCAAGAAAAAAACAATTTTGATTTGCCACATAACTTAATACTTATAAAAAAACATCAACAAAACCAGGGGTTATCCCTGGGCTCTTCCCGAAATGGAATGCTCTATTACACCTCCGCCCAGTACCTGAAAAGTATCAACATATCAATAAAAGAAAATGGCATAGAGGGATAAAGATGAGATTTGGGAGATGAAAAAATAATTAGAATAAAAAGGATATTATACTCGACTTAAGCCAATTTTAATGTCTTTTCGGTATCTGAAGAGCAAATTCAGGAATTTAACGATAAACTGTTAAAAAAATAATATAGCTGAGCAGAATAAATAATTATAAAAAAAGGAGCTGTTGCAAAACAAATATGAACCATATAAAAACACTAATCTCCCTGATCCTTTTGAACCTTATCCTGCTTTCCTGTTCTTACGGAATAAACAATACAAAAAAACTCAAGCCGGATGATGAACCCGCTCTTTGCACTGTTAACACTCAGTGGTCGATAGATGAAGAAACCAAACATCTGAAAAAAAATTATATTTCCAAACGGCATCATGATTCATTTGGAAGAGTCCGGGAGGAGACCGAAATATGCACAGAGGGAGCAATAGAAATACAAAACACATACACTTACTTCTCTGATGATCCTAAAACCGCACTATTCTCCCGCCAATTTAAAACCGGCCATATTTTTAAATCAGAGGGCAAAACAGTATCTGCTGAAAAATGGAAATACCGTCTAATGAAATCAGGAGATGTTGAGCTTGTATTCAGAAGCTATAAATATACAGATATAATCAGCTGGACCCTTGAAAACGAATACCGCGAATTTCCAGCTAACGGGCACAGACTTGTCAAAATGACATATAATGTAAAACGCGGGAAATACAAGCCTGGATCTGAGTGGAATTCAGGCTTTATCAGAAGCTGGGACTACAGGCTGATTGGTGACATCCCGGTGCCTGTAAAATTTAATGAAAATTCCAGCCCGGTAATCGAACTTGAATGGATTGAATTAAAAAATTCAGGAAAAGATCCACTACTTGGCAGAACAAAAAAATTCTATTCACTGAACAGAGCAGGCTTTAAAGCAGGCTCATGCATCATTCCGCTTAGTACAAAAAAAACAATATCCCTTTTTGGTGAAAAAAAAATTGAGTTCAATAACAACAAACCAATTCAGGATATAGCCAAAAAATTTCCCCCTCAGGAAAACAATTTTATCAGCCAGCACAATAGATCGGGAAATCTTGTACTGTTTAAGAATAATCTGTTCCTAAAAAAATGGACGTACCATGGAAAATTTGTTAGAGAATTTTCCTGGTTATTAAAAAATAAAAGAGCAGCGCTTACAAAATTTAAACACAGTGAATATAATGTTACCCAAAAAAAATATACTGATATATTCCATGCTGATATTTCTTATACTGATCAGGGTCAAATCTCCCGCGAGGAGTGGAAAGTGTATGACCCGAATGAAAGAAGAACCATATCTGTATTTCTGGAAGAGTTTGAATACTGATACGGTTTTCTCTTGACCAAAAATGCAAATAAAGTCAAAAGTAATAAAAAACAGGGGGATGTAATGCAAATAAAAAGATTCGGAGTATCTCTCGAAGAAAACCTGCTAGAGGAACTTGATAAACTGGTTGAAGAACACAGGTTCCCAAACCGTTCCCAGGCAATAAGATATTTCATTAACAAAAATAAAATTGAAGACCAGTGGGAAAAGGATGAAGATGTTGCAGGAGCGATAGTACTTATCTATGATCACCATAAAAGAGAGTTAAACAGCCAATCAATGAAACTTCAGCACGATTATCATCACTTGATTCTTTCTGTTCAGCATGTTCACCTTGATCATAATAACTGCCTTGAAACAATCGCAGTAAAGGGAAGAGCCAGTGAGCTGAAAACCCTTGCAGATTCTCTAATTGGTCTCAAAGGAATTAAACACGGAGATCTCGTAATGAGTACATCATCATAATATGAAGCATTTTAAAATATCAGAGAAAATAAAATTTTCTTACACTCTGATATTTTACTAAAAAAATAAAGTTTAAAAAAAATCCTTCATCTTATATTATAAATTAAATCATCTGTTGCAGAGCAGAAAATAATTACCGGCAATCAGATAACAGCAGAGCAGTTGTTCACGGAGAAAAATACCATGATCTATGATGGAGGATTTTTCAACCGATGGATCAGATAATTATAAGAGAACTAATCCCGCTTCTTAAACTTCTTGAAAACAGAGGAGTAAATGTAACGAATTTTCTCTGGTCTGAAGGAATTTCGCCTGAATCGGTTCTGAATCCTGACACAAGAATAGATTCCCAAAAACTTGAATCAATAACCTCTACTGCAACACAGATCACAGGAGATGAAAACATTGGACTACGCCAGGGTGAAATCTTTGGCCTGTATTCGAATGTCCCCTTTTTTATACTGACAAACTGCAACGATCTTTGCGAAGCATTATACAGGTATCTTACATATCAGAAAATTGCCGATGAAACGAAGCAAGTGAAAATTGAAACCAACTATGATTCAGCAAAAATCCTGATCGAAACATATTCTTCAGGCAACTCATGGTCAAGGCATTTGTCTGATGCAGGACTTTCGACAATCTACAGTTTCTTAAAACTTATAACAAGAAAAGAAATATGGCTCGACAGAGTGAAGTTCAGGCATCCTGAACCTTCAGACCTTCCGGAATATACAAGATTTTTCAAATGCAGACCGGAGTTCAGTACTGATGAAGATTCAATAAGTTTCAAAATCAAATACCTTAAATCGAAAATATATCTCAACAGTAAAAACAAATTAGAATCAATCCACAAAAAAATAATTGATATTACTGATACGCTGCCCCTTGAAAATTTCTCCAGAACCGTAAGCAGAGTTATCGCAGAAAACCTGCCGGGAACACTTCCGTCAGCTGAAATTGCCGCAAGAAGGCTTGCGGTTTCAACTGATATGATGAATCAAAGGCTGAAGGATGAAGAAAACGACTACCGTTTAATTCTCGATTCAGTCAGGCTTAAATCTGCACTCTGCTATTTAAACGACATGACACTCTCGATAGTTGACATTGCATACCTGCTTGGATTTTCAGATGTTGAGTCACTTGAGAAATTTATTAAATACAAAACTGAACTGAATACAATTGATTACAGGCCAAAAAAAAAATAATTATTCGACTTTATAACTAACGGCTGTTAGTACAAAGTAAAGGTGCCGGCAATGAAAAAACTTACAAGAAAAGCATTCACAAAAAAGATAATCAACACCCTGCTTCTTTTACCATTCTTTCCTCAATGCATGTTAAATGTTTTTGCAGACGAAAGACTCCTTCTTCCCAGAAAAAAGAGAATTATCAGGACAAAAAATGATATTGTATCAGTGAGAGGACCCAACATTAAAACAAATCTGACTGCTGCTCTAAAAGAACTTGGAGGCATTGAGAATTTCGTCAAGAGAGGAGATACAGTCGTAATAAAACCAAATATCGGATGGAACCGTAAACCTGAATATGCAGCCAACACCAACCCCGATCTCATTGAAGAACTTGTAAGGATATGTTTAAAAGCCGGAGCCGGAAAAGTAAAAATTTTCGATAATACCTGCAACAGTGCAAGAATGTGTTATGCAAACAGCGGAATAAAAGCAGCGGTAAAAAAAGCCGGTGGAGATATCTATCATGTCTCAAAATGGAAATTTCAGAAAGCACTTTTTCCAGATGGAAGTCTAATGAAGGGCTGGCCGATCTTCAGGGATGCGGTCAACTGTGATTGTTTTATCAATGTACCTATTGCCAAACACCACAGTCTCACCAAACTTACACTTTCCATGAAAAACCTCATGGGTATATGCGGAGGGAACCGTGGAGAAATTCACTGGAACATTGATATAAAATTAGCCGAACTTACATCGTTTATAAAACCTGACCTTACAATAATTGACTGTCACAGGGTCCTTACCCGCAATGGTCCCTCCGGGGGTAGTCTTGGGGATGTAAAAGTGATGAACACACTTATTGCAGGCTCTGACCCGGTTCTTGCGGACGCAACAGCAGCCAGGCTTATGGGTATAAACCCCGCTTTAATCGGGCATATTGCCCAGGCGCATAAAGCAGGTATTGGCAAGATGAAAGCTGCCAGAGGGAAATCAAGGAGTCTATCTCTTTGAAGATCAAACCAACAACAGTAAGCATAAGAAAGCTTGTACAGGTTGTATTCTTCTCTCTTTTTATATTTATTATCTGGAATACGCGTTATCCGATAAACGATAAACTGAATATAAAATGGTACTTTCAGCTCGATCCTCTGGCAATGATTATAACTGCCATTGCAGAAAGAGTTCTTCTCTCCGGTCTGATCTTAACCGGCATTACTCTTGTAATTACGATTCTCTTTGGCAGGGTATTCTGCGGATGGTTTTGTCCCCTGGGAGCTGTTCTGGATTTCACAGCATTGATCAAAGGTAAAATAATGAAACTTTTCAAAAAAAATAACCATGAGGCCGGGCCCGGAAAGACTTTATATTTTAAATACCTCATTCTGTTACCATTATTGATTCTTGCTTTTGCCGGCTATCAGGCTGCATGGCTTTTTGATCCCCTTTCAATAACATTCAGAGCTTTTTCACTCAACATTCATCCGTATGCCAATTCCTTTCTGGAGTCGTTTTTTGGATTTCTTCTCATAAAATCCGGTTTTAATGAAAACATTGAATACCTGTATGAAATACTACGCGAATCAATGCTTAGTATAACTAAACCAGAATTTCCACATTCGGGGGCAACAGGGCTCATTTTTCTTTTGCTTATTCTTACTGTTTTCATAAAAAGAAGATTCTGGTGCAGATACCTTTGTCCGCTGGGAGCAATGCTTGCACTGTTCTCCCGATTTTCACCTTTTGAGAGACATTCCATATGTAAAAATTCCTGCGGAATATGTAAAAATGAATGCAGGATGAATGCAATAAGAGAGGACAACAGCTACAAGAAAGAAGAATGTATTCTCTGCTTTGACTGTACTGAAAACTGCCCAGGACAAAAAACAAACTTCACTTTTAAAATAAAAAGAAAAGAGAATTCCAGACAGTTATCTGACAGCAAAAAACAAACAACTGTTTTTTCTGTAACGAGGAAATCGTTTATAGAATCTTTTATGCTGTTCTTTTCTTTGACACTCATTCCCGGAAGCCTGGTCTTTGCAGATCAAAAAAAGAAAAGAAAGCTGAGACCACCCGGAGCGCTTAAAGAGGATGAATTCAATCTTAGATGTATCAGATGCGGCAACTGTATCAAAATATGTCCAACGAATGGACTTAAGCCGGCTGTTGAAAATTTTTATACCCTGTGGACTCCTTTACTGGATACAGAAAAAGGTTATTGTGAATTTGAATGCAATATGTGCGGGAAGGTATGCCCGACAGGAGCTATTCAAAATCTTGAACCAAAAACAAAAAAGAAATTTAAAATTGGACTTGCGGTAATTAATAAAAAAACCTGCCTTCCCTGGGCAAAGGGTGAACCATGTATTGTTTGCGAAGAACACTGCCCAACAAGTCCCAAGGCAATCAAACTTATAAACAAATCCCTCAAAGGGAAAAAAATCCAGCTCCCTGTCATAAATACAGCTCTTTGCACAGGATGTGGTATATGCGAATACAAATGTCCTGTTCTGGAGGAAAGAGGAATATGGGTTTCCGAATTAAAAGGCAACAAAAAAAATGCCCGGCAAAAGCCGGGCTAAATCAATTCTTTTCTGGAGAGATCATGTTATCTCGCTCATGTTAAATGAGACCGGATATATGAAAAAAAGTTCCTTTAAATTCAGTTTTCCTTTATCCATTAATACAGAAAATATGAAAAAACAGTCTTAATAAACGTTATAAATTTCAGTATAGAAATCCCAAGAAAAGTTACAAATGCAGATAAAATAATCAATGTATGCAATGGAAGCAGGAGATACTTTTGATGAATATATCACAACTACGAAAAAAAAGCTAAACCAATTCTCGTTATTGAAGTTAAAAGGTAAGGCCAAAAAATTCATTGAGTTTTCAAAATGAAAAAATTAAATAGATTATCGTGGGGAATATGAATCAACGTCGATAAAAAATACATAAGGCCGCTGTAGATGCAGCCTTAATATTTTTACATTACTTCCCAATAAAAATCTACCCAGCGGTCTTCCTCTACCCTGTGAGCGAATTCAACATCTTCAACCGGAAGTTTAGAAATGAGACAGAGAGTATCAAAATCCACATGCGGATACATTGAATGAATCTTTTTAATAGTATTGCCGCTGTCATAAATATCATCACACAAGAGAAACATCCCTTCTGCAAGCTCCGGTTTAAGTCCAATCTGAAATTCATTCTGAAGCTTGCCTGTATATGATGATATCTCGATATAGAGTATCGGAAGTTTGAGATGATTGCTCATGAAATATGAGAGGAAAAATCCTCCTCTCAAAGGGCATAGAATCGCCTTGTAATTATTTCCTTTTTTTCTCACTTTATCAAGAAGTATATATGAGTATTCTGTTACCATTTCTGGTGACACATAAAAATGTTCCTTGTCAGTCATAACCAGTTCCGTAGTGAAATTTCAGGCCTCCTGGAAGGAGGCCTTTTTTTTATTTAAATACAAAAGCCAGAACAGAAACAGCAGCAAGAACTATAACAACCGGATTAAGTTCTTTCACTTTTCCTGTTACAAGTTTGATGAATACATAAGAAATAAAACCTGCTGCAAGCCCCTTTGTTATAGAAAAAGTGAGAGGCATGAGAAGTATTATAAGAAAAGCCGGAATTCCAATCTCGAGGTTGGCAAAATTAACATTCTTGAGGTCAATAAACATGAGAACGCCAACAATAACCAGAACAGGATAAATAGCATTAGGAGGAATACTCTTGAAAAAAGGCAACAGAAAAAGAGTTCCGGTAAAAAGCAGTCCTGTAACAACAGCAGTAAGTCCGCTCTTACCGCCTTCTTCAACACCGGCAGCGCTCTCAATAAAACTGGTTGTTGTTGACACACCAATTATAGATCCTGCAACTGTTGCGACAGCATCAACCTCGAGTGTTTTTTGAATTGCCTGAGTGTCTTCCTCAGAAAAAATACCTGCCCTGTAACCGACACCTGCAAGAGTACCAAGACTGTCAAAAAGGTCTGTGAGCATAAATGTTATAATAGGTGCAATAAGAGATGCACTCAATGCAGCCTTAATATCAAGCTCGCCGAAAATCGGTGCAATACTTGCCGGCATGGAAAAAAGAGTATCCGGAGCTTTTGCAACCCCCATGATATAACCAACTATTGCAGTAAAAATTATGCTTATAATAAATGCCCCTTTTACCTTCCAGACAACAAGACAGATAATGCTGAACATACCAATAATACCCAGGATAATTTTGGGATCAGCAAGATTACCAAGAGTTACAAATGTTGCGGGATGAGGTGCAACAAACCCCATTTCTTTTAGTCCGATAAATGCGATAAAAAGTCCAATCCCAGCAGAAATTGAAATCTTGAATTCAGGACTGATTGACTCGACAAATAGCTTTCTGATCTTTGTAACAGTAAGAAGTACGAAAATAATCCCTGATATAAAAACAATACCCAGAACAGTCTGCCAGGGCATCTTTTCGCCAAGACACAGTGCAAATGTAAAATAACTGTTGAGTCCAAGACCAACTGACATACCTATAGGTGTGTTCGACCACAGGCCATTTGCAACAGTTGCAATTATTGAGACAAGAGCAGTTGCTGTTATAACAGCCTCGATTGGCATACCGGCTTTCTGCATTATAAAGCCATTAAGCGGTACAATATACATCATTGTCAGGAATGTTGTTATCCCGGCAATGACCTCAGTTTTGATATCAGACCCAAGCTCTTCAAGTTTGAAAAATTTTGTAATGAATTCTGTCATCTGCTCCTCTCATGATCAGCATTTTTTATTTCAGGATATATTCCCGAAAATTATTTACCGGTTTCAGGTGAAAATTGATTCTGTTTATGAAATAATTATGATGAAAATTCTGTTAGAATAAATCAAGATCAATATTGATTTTTAAAACACCCGAATCGGATTATTTATTACTTGAAGTCATTTTCAAAAATTACATTCTTATGTTCAAGCGTTTCTCATATTTTTTGAAAATTTTAACATCAATTAATCATCACACTAGAGCCTCATTTTACTCTCCACTCATAAATAGAGTCAATCATTTATTGATTATGGCATAACCGGAATTATTCGAATATTTCTCAGCAGGATACTTTCAGTCTGCCCTTTTTACCAGTCCCTGTTTAAAGCCGATGTCGACAGCCTGAAAAGCGCCGGAATCGTTGACAAGGCGGGAAGAACAGTACCACCCAGAAGAATCCTGAATTTTAAATCTTCAGGAAGAAGTCCCCTGAAAAAAATTCCCGGAACAGATATACTTTTCAACAGACTATCACCTGCGTATTCAAAAGCAGCAATTCCCAGATATGACCCCAAAAAACCAATTATCAGATATCTGATAATGATAGTAAAAACAATAAAGATACTGGGTGCACCCGCAATTCTCATTACCCTGTAATATTCCATCCTGTTATAAACAGAAATCATTGATGAAAAGGCAATAGCAATACCTGCAATTGCAATGATAATATAGACAATTGAGCCCAGAACGATCTCTGCCATCCTAACAAGCCCGGTAATTTTTTCTGATACACGCGTGCCAGACTCAACCCTGTAGCCCATCTTTTTTATTGATTTTATTACCGCAGGCAGAACTTTATGATTTGAAACTCTGACAATGAGGTGATTATATTTCAGTGAACCGGAGCCAAACCTGTTATTGTAATACTCCGTTGTTCTCAATGGAAGGATGAGAGAGAGAGAATTGATCTTTTCTGTAAAGCCTGCGATCACTGCTTTTTTTTCTGCATAACCATCTATACTTCTAAGGCTTGAGTGCCCGAATTTAAGATTGAACGACATCCCGGTTGCTGTTTGTGCAGAGATCCTGCGAAGATTATTCTGGCCTGCCATTCCTTCATTATAAGCATTGAGTACAGCTTCAGGCACAAGAACCGGTATATCATCTGACGGGACTTTCCTGTTCCACAACTTCTTCATCCTGCTGTCTGCAATATCTTTTTTTACCATCGACAATGGAACCCCCATTGCCATAAGGTCGGTTCGATAGCCATAGCCAAATAATGATATTCCAGCCTGCATCGGAAAATCCGCAGCCATCACAGGATAAACAACTTTCACGCCTCCTGTCTTTCTGATTTTCCACAATGACCCTTTGTCTATTTGTTTACCTGATGAGGCAAACTGAAAAAAAAGAAAACTGGCTCCCTGCGGCGGAGACACCCTGAGCGTGTCAGGCGCAATTGATTTAGCGAATTTTGAATGAATATAAATTTTAAAATTACTGCTGCCTGTAATAAAGACTGAAGTCAGAAGAATGCTTAAAAAAATAGTCATAAAAACCACAAAGCTGATGAGCCTGCCGCTCAAAACCTCCTTTATTGCAAGAAATGCCCTTTGTATCATATAACATCCCTCAACTTTCCCTGATCCAGAATACACACCCTGTCAGAGTGTTCATGCATGTATTCCTTGTGCGTTACAACTATAATACCACGGCCTTTTTCCCTGAGTTTACCCAGCACTTCAAATATTTCTAATGATGTTCTGCGATCGAGATTGGCCGTTGGCTCATCAGCAAGAATAATATCAGGCCTGTTTATAAGGGCTCTTGCAATTGCCACCCGTTGTTTCTGACCGCCTGATAGGATTGCTGCCTTTGACTTTCTGAACTTATAGATCATGAGATCTGCCATAAGTTCATCAGCATAATCCCTGACCTCTCTGCCCAGATTGCCGCTAATACGGGCCGGCAGCAGAATGTTCGAAAGAACGGTTTCATTATTAAGAAGATTGAAGGTTTGATACACAAGACCTATATCTCTGTTGCGTCTTCGGGAGCTGGCTAAATCAGTAAATCCACTAACGGTTTTTCCGGATATGGTTACCGTTCCTGAATTTGGTTTTGCCAGGCCTGCGATTATGTTGAGGAGAGTGGTTTTTCCACAGCCGGACCTTCCTGTCACAGATACAATCTGTCCCTTTTCCAGGGACAGATCAATCCCATCAAGAATCCATCTCTTTTTTCCGCCTGTGCGGTATTCTTTTTTTATTCCCGAAAGTTGAAGAAGCATATTTATTCTACTGGTATTTTTGACACCTGTTCATGCAGGATGCAAGAAAGGACTGACATATCATGATGGATTTTTCCCTTGTTCTGTCTTTTTTCTGAAAAGCCCTCTGTCGGCAGTTCCACCACCTGTTTTTACAATACTGCTCACAACGGTATCTTTTATCAAAGCTTGCATTCCTCGATGTTCTTGCATCAATGCCGATCATCGTTAGAGGAATTGTAATAATTATCAATGATGCTATTATTCGTTTCATAACACAACACAGTTATTCCGAAAGCAGCTTTCCTCCTGCTGCCCAGTTTTCACGGTCTACTTCTTCAAATACAATATAAGTTGATGAGGGTTTTTTGCCTGCAACATCGTATAATACTTTCGAAAATTTATCTGCTATTTCTTTTTTCTGATCCTTTGTAAGACTTCCTGCAACCTTGACATTTATAAATGGCATATTTCCTCCATCAGTTTACCACAGGAAGAGAGATTGATAGATCCACCTTGGTTTGAGGTTCACGTTTCAGGTCTGAATGATCCATTATATTACGGGCAAGAACCTCTCCGCCATGCTTACTTATTATCTTTTCAATTAAAGTAAGTCCCAGACCAAAGTCAAGAGTTTTATAACGCTCAAAGACCAGTTTTGAAAGTCTGTAAAAGGGCTCGAAAACCACCCTGCTGTATTCAACCGGAATTCCAACAATTCCATCTTCACCTGTTTCCGGGTCATTTACTATGGATATAACTACATTTTTATTTACCATATATACAAAAACAATAATGATCGTATTCGGCTTGGAAAATTTCATTGCGTTTAGAAGACCTTCATATACGGCCTTGTAAAGATATTCTTTGTTTATTTTAACATATATATCATGGTAACCGTAAATAAGCTCATTTATCAGTATTCTGTGATTCTTTATATTTCTGAGTTCATCATGCCCTGTAGCAATAGCTTTAACAAAATTATAGACATCACGAAAAGATACTGTATCGAGCTTGAAATTATTGGTTATTATCCAGTCTATGTTTGCAAAGGTTTTAAAAGCTTCCTGTGCGACATGCAGATTATTCATCACCAATTCATAGATGCCATTGTCAACAAGCTGTTTGCCATTCTGACGTTCCGCTGTTGAAGAAAGCATTTCCAGAAGAGAAATGAGAGATCCAAAACCAGCCCCCTGCGTAAAACTGTTATTAATATTCCTGAAAAGAGATTTATCTGTTCTGGAGATATTTCGCTGCAGCATTTTTTCCTTCCATTCTCTCCAATCGAGTTCCATGTCAACGATATCTATCTTCGATTTATCCAGAGCCTCTCGCACTTTTTCGAGTTCCATCTGCTCCTTTCGTTTTTGAGTAATATCTTCCCCAATCATGATGTAGTGAGTTATCTCTCCACTGTCATTTTTAAGCGCAAAAAATCTTGCCGCAATATAATACAATTCCCCATTCTTTGTAAGATTATATATTTCGCCCTTCCATTCTTCTCCTCCAGTCATTGTTTCCCATATATCAGGTTCAGGAATAACAGGATTAACCCCATCAATAACGCTCATCCCTGCCAGATCATCTATACTGAATCCGGTAATATTAACATACCTCTGATTGACATATTCCACCTTCCCGTCCCGGTCCAGAATAACCACACTGTGAGAACTTTGATTTATCGTATGGCTGAAAACTTTCAGATTTTCTTCAACCTGCTCTCTCAGTTTGATTTCCTTTACAAGGAATTCATTTACTTCGGTTAGTTCCTCTGTTCTTTCTTTGACCAGATTTTCAAGGTTCTCCTGGTACTCCTTCAACTTCAACTCTGCCATTTTTTTTCCGGTAATATCACGAAGAACCACAAGAACAGAATCATTATCAGATTTCATTATTCTTGCTTCAAGATATCTGACCCTGTCTTTTTTCTTCAATGCAAAATCAAATATCTCTATTAAGTCCTCATCAAGAACCTTAGCAATTACCTTTTTTGATTTTTCTTTAAGAGATTCAGGCCAGACCTTCTCGGCAATCACGGTATCTATCTTTTCGAGATAATTTGCCTCCCGGTCGAGTTTAAACATGACATCAGGGATTGCTGCCAGGATATCCTTGTTTCTTTTCTCGCTCTCATGCAGCTTTTGTTCTATATCAAACCTGTAAAGCGCCATTTCAATAGTGGCCTTCAACATGTCAATATTGTAGGGTTTTAATATATATGCCAGAGGCATTGTTTTTTTGACTCTCTCAAATGTAACTTCATCAGATCCGCCTGTTATATAGATGAATGGAATCTTATAATTATTAAATATTTTTTCAGCAGCCTCGATTCCATCGATCTTTCCGCTTAGAGTGATATCCATAAGCATTAGATCAGGTTTGAGGACACCCGCTATCCGAACGGCATTCTCTCCTGAATCCACTATATCCACTACAGTATAACCACACTTCTCGAGCAGTTTTTTCAGCAGGATAGCCGATGATCTTTCATCTTCAACAACAAGGATTTTTACATTCGTGCTTTGAGAGTCTGAGCTCATTAAAATTTTCCTTTTTTTCCATTTACACATATTGTATATCCTGATCTGAATAAAAGTCAATACTCTGCAAAAAGTTTTTTTGTATCTTACCGGGAATCATCAGTTGATCAGTAAAAGGTTGCTTTTTTTTATTTACATATTTTTATAAAGCTGTAGGATGGGTACATTAAGTACATTTGATTGCGACTCTCGCCTCTAATTTTAATACATGACTCAAGAACATTGCAGGAAGGACTTCCACGATGACAGAAGATGTTTACCCACCTGAAGAATTGGAAAACCACATAAACAGGGTCAGCGGTTTTCTTGATCCGGTTTCGATGAACCGGATAATTAATAAACTGACCGACTACGCAGAAACCATTCCTGAGGGTAAACTTGCCGGAATAATTAACTTTAACTTCAGTCTCGACAGTCACCAGACAAACACTGTTATAGATCTGCTTCTCGAAGTTCAGGCACTGACCAAAATAAACAATATTGCTCAAAAAGGTACCCGTGACCTGGAAGAAGAATTTGTATCGAATGTGATATCTGACACAATAACCCCTGAAAACATATCATCATATATAAGCATTCGCAATATAATCGAAAACAGACTCAGCCATCAGCTCCAGCAGTACAACATGAACATGAACAAGGCCAACACTACAATGGCCATGCCTCTCAACGAGCTAAGGGGGCACGTAAAAACCTTTATAGATCTCAGCAGAAGTCATGTAACGGTATCTGCAAAGGCTCAACACGGATATATTGCAGCATCATTACATGATGCCTATATCGTTTTCATCAAAAGAGATGACTGGTGGAATGACAGAACTTACATGAAATTTTTCTTTAATGAAGAAGATCTTTCCGCAAACAATAATTATCTTATATCCAGAAAAAAAAGACTCTCTGTGCAGGAAATCAACAAGAATGTTCAGAAACTTATCGAGTATTACACAGAACTTAAATCCAAAAAAGTTCCTGAACCCGGAGCAGATAATAAGGCTGACAAAAGAGAGGATATAACCTTTGAAATATCCACGAATAAAGAAGAGACAAAGAGTCAGAGTTCAGGCTATAACGACCGAATGCTGTTGACACCCTTTGGACAGCAGTATGGAAACAAAATCGATAAAGTAATAGAAAATATTTTCAGCATTGAAAGACAAAAAAAATCAGAAAATTTCGACGAAGAAAAATACAGAGTCTGGACAGCGTCAAACTTCGAGGAGTTTATTGTAAATGAAGAAATAATAAGATCGGGTATCCATGATATTGATATTATTCAACTTGTGGATTTTCTGATATTTTCAGATTACACTGTAAAATCTTTTACTGAAAAATTCATATATGGAAACAGGAAAGAACCATTTACACGTTTTTATAACGAAGAGACAAAAAAAAGAGTGGATGAATTCATAACATCTCTCTTTACAGTTTACTTCAACCATGAATTTGCAACAGTATTCAGAATAATAAAAAGCACTGAACTGAAAAAATTTGCATGCGCATTCATACTCAAGAGAATCTACCTGAAGCAAGGAGAAGAACTCACCACATTCGGATACTTTCTCATCAAAACTATCGGCAAAGCTGGTAAAATCAGGGTAGATTGAACCACGCTATACGAATTTCATCACTCTGGGATGTACCAGGCGTTCAAAATCATCATACCTGAGTTTTATTAGCTCAGTATGGTTGCCGGCATTAAACACGATTTCTTCATCCTCTCTGAGATCTTCTGAAATAAAGACATCTACACCATAGAGATTACCGAAAGGTGGCATACCTCCGGTTTCACAGTCCGGGAAAAGCTCAGCAAACTCTTCTTCGTGAGCAAGCTCTACTCTGTGAGCTAAAAATGTCGACTTGAGATTTCTGAAATTAATTTTATGATTGGATGGAACAACAACCATTATCAATTTATCGTCGACTTTTACCATAACCGGTTTAGCCAGCATTTTGCCCGGCACATGAGCAGTATGAGCAATACGGTCAGAACTATACGCCGGTCTGTGAGCAATACTCTGGTAATTGATGTGATTTCTTGTAAGATATTCCCTCAATCTTTCACCCTTCATAATCTCCTCCCTGTTAACTTCTTTGGATGAAAACCAATTTTGCTTCTACTCAATAAATATAAACAAAACCGGCGGAATAAAAAAATTTCAATTATCAGGAAATCTGAATTTATCAAAACAGTAAATTTAATAAAATGGCTTAGGTAAAATGATTATAATTTTAAAAGAAGATATCATGCTGTGGTTGAAGACTCGTAAGCCGAAGGCAAAAAATGAACTGATTGCAATAATTCACCTGATTAGAGCAGATAAGGATAAAAAGGCAGACTAAAAGCGGATCAATACTATTTCATCAGTTTTTTTTCAAAATCTTCAGGAGCCATTGGTTTATAGAAATAAAACCCCTGTATTTTATCACATCCCATATCTCCAAAGAGCTTCTCGACCTGCTCAATGTTTTCGACTCCTTCAGCAACAACCCGGTAGTTAAAACAGTGAACCATCTGAATTGTATGATTTACGAGCTTTTCATAATCACTGTCATTCGCCACTTCATCAATATAGGATTTATCGAGCTTGATTGTATCTATAGCAAGTTTGGGAAGCTTACTGAGAGAAGAATAGTCTATGCCAAAATCATCAATTGCAATGGATATTCCCAGACCTCTAAGAGCCTCGAGGATACTGACATTCTCTTCTTTAACTGTCTCTCTTTCTGTTATTTCCAGCTCAAGTGATCCAGGGGGAAGACCGGTTCTCTCAAGAACGCCAGACACAAATTCAGGAAAATATACAGTGAGCTGACTTGGAGAAACATTGACTGCACCCTGGATATCCCTGTACTGAGAGAATTTTAACTGCCATTCTCTTGTCTGAGAACATGCTTCTTTGATAACCCAGTTGCCTATCTCGCTGATCAGACCCAATTCCTCTGCTGCCTTTATAAAACGATCCGGCATAACAATATTCTGATCAGGACAATTCCACCTCTTACATTTCCACCTTATAAGCGCTTCCATGCCGGTGATAGTTCCATCTTTTGTAACCTTTGGCTGATAATGAAGGATAAAATTGCAGCATTTCTCTATTTTGACAGCATATGCAAGATCCTTAACGAAATCGATTCCTTCCCGCATTTCCAGGTGAGACTTTTCATCATAAAACATATACTCCCTGTTTTTGAGTTTTGCTTCCTTACATGAATATCTGCTGTTATTGATTATCTTTGCTGCATTTGAACCATTGTAGTCATCAGGATAAAAGGTGATGCCTGCATGAACATCAAGATGAATATTCTTCACGAAGTCCCTTGAAAAAACTCCAAGAGCCTTATTTATCAGTTTAACTGAATTTTTTATCTCAAGTTTACCAGGCAATAAATGGAATGAAATATATTCATTGTCTGCAATCCTGCCAATAGAATCCTCCTTAAAAAAAACAGCCTTTAGCCTTTCTGCAATCTCCATTGGAATTGTATTGATAAGGGCCCTGTCAAGGTCAGGCTCCATGTTCTTGAGAATATTTATTTCATCATCTTTTATATGAATAGTAAGTATGGCGAGTTTTTTGTTTCTAAGACTGACATTCAGTATTTCCTCATCCAGGCGAGAGAGGAATCCCTTGTAATTGAGGAGACCGGTTAATTCGTCATGATTCTGGAGATATTCATACCGCTTCCTTTCAGTAATATCCTGCATCACAACAGTTGAAAAAAAATCATCTCCGGTTCTGTAAGATCCTGAAAAAAATTCAATATCAATAATATCTCCATTTTTTCTCATGGCCTTTGCTTCGCACTTTTCACTTCCGCGCTCTCTGATATTTTCAAGAATCTTTTCATGATAATCCGAAAGCGCCAGGTTCAAAACAGAAGAATTTACTATTTCATCGAGTTCGTATCCGAATAATTCAGTAAAGGCTTTATTTGCATCAAAAATTATTCCACTGTCATGGAATACTATTGCCTCGAGTGCAGTATCAGAAAGCCGGCGAAAACGCTCCTCACTTTTTCGAAGCCGGTCTTCCAGAGACCTCCTCATCGAGATGTCGAAAATTATTCCACGCATCCCCACGATTTTCGAATCTCTCTTAACCGGGCTGGCAGAAATCCTTACAGGAAAATCAATCTCGTAATTCCGGGTGGATATGTTGAATTCTCCAAACCAGTAAGTCATTCCGCTTTTAAAATAATCGATTATTGAATACTTAAGTGCAGATATTGTCTGTTCTGAAACAAAATCAAAAGAACTCATTCCCAGAAGTTCTTCTTTAGGCAGGCCAAGAATTTCCTCGCCTCTTGAGTTGATATAGATTATCACTCCATCTCTGTCCAGCTCAAAAATGACTTCAGGGAGAGATTCTACAAAGTCAATGTATTTTATGTCAGAGTGTTTCAAGTTATCAACCAGAGAAAGGGAAACAGATTATTTTAATTTTAATTTGAAGAGAAGGGGGCTTTGAGTCAACAATAATTGCATATAACGGATAAAATTTAAGGAATTATATCATCCCCCACAGACAGGAGAGGCTTCATAAAGCCTGGAAGAATAATCATGACTGATCAGGCATTACTGCCGGGATATCAGTCATGATATCTCAATTAAAAATTTTTTTTCAGGAGATCCATTTCTTCAGGTGACATGCCAATAAATTCAATGCCCATACCTGATTTTCTGGATTCATCATCATCTTCCCTTATCCACCTGACGCGCCCTTTTATATCAACAGGTTCTTCATTGCCGGGGATATACATTCTCAAAGATATCTCTGCTCCTTCCTTGAGTGGCTCCGGGGTAGAGATAAACATCCCTCCCTGGCTTAAATCAGCAGAAGTGCTGAATGTTAGGCCATCCTGTGAGTGAACCTCTGATTTAATATTCCTGGCAAAACGTTCTTCTTTTCGTTTTTCATCCATATACGTTACTCCTCTTTAATTCACTTAAAATACACCCGGCATACTGCTTTATTTATTCACATACATCATATATACATATTGACAAATATTACAATTATTTTTTATAATGAGATTCATTGACATGTCTTATCTATGAATAGAACCACTCCGGATCTCTTGAAATATATTGGCATTTGATCCAAATTTTTAGTCATTTCTTTAAACAATAAAAACCAATAATCTGAAAAAATTAATGAATACCGTTCAATCGAAAATATTCTACCTTAAAAAAAAGGTCATCTTTCCTCACTGTTCAATAAAAGTTGCCCTGGGTTCCTCTGATACTTCAAGAGAAATAACAAAAGGTGAAAAAATTCTCGCTTATCCGATAAGAAGCATTGCAGATATTATCCTTGCCCGCAACCATATTGCGGTTCTTTCCGAAATTATTGAAATTGAACAAAAAGACGAAAGGGTTACTCTTGAGCTAAAGGGAATTGCCAGAGTAAAAATCATTAAAATATTCAACCTGAACAGGGCAGAGTATTATCTGCTCAGAGAAAATGATCCTGATCCAATGCCGGAAATTCTGGACACTCTCAGGAAGAAAGCACAACAGCTGGTTTTTTTGATTAATGTCAATGAATCAGATAAACTGATAAGGCTTATGAACTACCTTTTTAATCTGAGTCAGTTGGCGGATTTCATTGCCAATTACTTTATTCTTGATTTCAAAAGCAGGTATAAACTCCTGTATGAATCTGACGTAAAAAAAAGAAGCAAAAAATTAATACATAAACTCGAACTGCTGATTATTGAGATAACAAAAAAAAAAGAAGATAAAATATCATGAAAAAGGAACTTTTTGACAACAAGGTTAAATACTCACTTGCATGGTCAAAATTATATAAATACGATAAATATGTAGTGCGTTCAAAAATCCCCGATCTGCCCGGCCTGGTATTCCTGGTTGAGAAGAAAGGCAGTTCCATCAATGAACTACTGATCTATTCCTGCTGGAGAGAGGGCTGCAGAACCGGCCTGAACCGTCTGCTTGACCCAATCATTACCGGAAACGACCACCTGAGAAAATCACTGGAAGGCAGAAACATCTATTTTAAATACACTGTTACTGATACTAATTACAGGGATGTTCAGGATGTAATGGCGTCATTAATAAGAAGATACCAGCCCGAATTAAACGATGCTTCATATAACGGTACAGGCAGATATGAGAGCATCTACCTGTACGAAACCGAAAGATCTGAAGAAGATATTATTGAAAAAATCCCCGGGCGTAACATTCACGGAAGGTAGCCGGAAGCTGGCCATTATGCTTTAGACATAGAAAGATCGTCTTTTGAAAAAACATTCCCCCCCCTTCCCTTTACATGAAAATATTCCAGAATATATTTCAGCCTTGAAGCAGAATCCAGAGGAGATGAAAGTCTGTTATCCGAACGGGGAGAAAACTGCTGGATTCTTTTTACATTGAGACTCCTTTCATCAGGGTCGGTTTTAAAAATGTCACGTTTAAAAAGGAGAAATGTTTCATAAATAGATCTTATTATTTCTTCTGACTCGATAAGCTCTGCAAGATAGAGATTAGAATCAGGATCATAGATATTTCTCGAAAAAAACTTCAAAAGCTTGAGAACAATCTCAGGATAGAGATGAACGTTTATCAAAAGCCTGAGCCTGTTCTCAAGATCAGCATCAGTAATCTTTCTCGTGGGATACGCCATATTCTCTATATGCACATACCCTGTCTGAATTTTAAAATAGGCGAAATCCAGCAGTTTATCGATTGAATCTTTTTTAAGGAGGTCAACCTCTTCATAACTGGCCTCCAGAATTTTTTCAGCAATGGTTTCTATATCATTCGATTTTAACAGAATCTCAAAATTTATATATCGGTCCTGTTTAAAATCCGGCACCACATAACCGTTCTCCTGATAACTCATGTTTTCCCCTTTAAAAATCAGCCTTCAGAGACAGTCTGATCTGCCTGTCCAGAGCTGAGCTGCTGTTATACTCATGTACATCCCTCATTGCACCAACCAGAGAATACTGGTAGAAGGATAATTCCACAAGTGAAAAAAATGCAATCTGAAAAATATCTTTCTGTCTGTATCCATGATAAATAAGGCCTATAAAAAGCGCATTACTGCACAGAGACAACACACCGTTTCCAATATTGCCGGTATAAAAATGCCCAAAACCCGGAAGAACAAGAGAACCCAGAACAGCGACCTTCATACTCTTTCGTGGTCTGTTTATCTCGTTCAGAATCAGACCCTCAAGCTCATCGGCTTTTCCGGCATATTTACCTTCGGGATACTTTTCCCTGTAAGTCTTCATGTCATCGATTACACCCTCGTAATCATGGATAAGAGCTTTCGCATAACCTTTATAAATTAAGACATCTTCACTGAATCTACCAGAGGGATACACATAATCATATTTCTGAAATGTTCTCAGAGAAAAAAAAGGAGAACCAAGAGAAAGCCTCATGTATCCAAGCCTGCAGAGAGATGCTTCTCCGTAGTACGTTGCAGGGAAACGGTCAAAGCATCCCTGAAAAGAGTCAGAAGCCGCTGAATAGTTATCGCCCCTGAAATATGCATTTCCCATTATAAAAAGACTTTGGGGATACAGATCGCCCTCAGGGTAGATAAACTGATATCTCATGGCCTCTGAAACAGCACTGTGATACATTCCCCTGGAATAATATTCAGAGGCCATGCTGATTATTTCTTTTTCTCCCGCCAGAAGGACAATTGAATTTAGCAAAAAAAATATGAATAGAATAAGTTTTTTCACCTGAAAAGACCTCTGCTGTCAATGTAATTCAGAGGCTGATACTGCGGTATAAATCTTCTGCTGTAATTTTCACGAAAACTATCATCAAATTTTCTGTTAAATGCTTTTGCTGCATTACATGCAGAATAAATATTGCCGCCATAGAAAAGACCTGAAAATACACCAAAGGTAACGCAAAGGCCCCTTTCACCTTTCCTGTAAAAAAATACTGATGCTGCTGCTGTTACTGCAACACCTGCAAGACAGATCAAGGCATCTGCATAACGTCCCGACCAGGCCTGTCCCGCCCCCGGTACAACCGCTGAAAGAACACCGGCAATAACAGGAGAACGATATGGAATATCCCTGTATTTAATGAGTTCACTGATCAGTTCGTTCTTTGGAAGACGGCATACATTGTCAGGAACTTCTTTTTCAATCAAAGACAGAGCGGCCTGATATTCTCCTGAATATAAATAATCATAGATTTTGTATAAGAGCAAATGATCTGTCTGTTTTTCAGTAAGCGTTTCTTTTCTAACATTCATGATGGCTTTTCTGCTTTCATCCTGAAGGCCCAGTTTAAAATAAGAGCGGGCCAGGAGAATACCTGTTTTGAAATCATCAGGATTGCCGTATTTAGTAATTCTGTAAACAGAAGTTCTGTACTGGCCTCCCATAAAATAACATGAACTTATCAAATAATTATATTCACTTTTTTCCCTGGTGCTGAAATTTCCATATTTCAGCAAACGTTCCGTTTCGGAAATACATTCATAGTAATTCTCTGACTCAAGAAGTCTCTTTACAAAGGTTTTCTGTTTATCAATAAAGGTATTGGCGTCAGCAAATACAGGAACACTGTTAAACAATAATGCAACTGACAGAACAAAAAATATCGGAGGTGAAAATTTTTTCATAATATAATATCAATACCCGCCTGTAAGACTCTCCGGCACAGGATCTTTCCCCGGCGGATAGTAAGGATTACATCTGATAAGTCTCTCCCCTGCCATTACAGCGCCAACAAAGGCCCCGAATCTTTCAACAGCTCTTTTTGCATAAACAGAACAAACCGGATCAAACCGGCAATTAGGACCATCCTGGGGAGAGATGCAAACCTGAAAAAATCTTATAAGAAAGAAAGCACCTGTCTGAGGTCCATTGTACAAGTTCAAAACAGGCCTCAATTTTTCTGAATCTTTCTTTTTTGGGGGATGAAGAAGCAGTATGACATTTTCATCACCAATCCTTACATCCTTTATCCATGGCCCGAACTCTCCGGATACTGCACAGACTGGTGATGCAATGACAAAACAGATAATGACAATATTGATTAAAACAACCTTCAACAGAGTTTCCTTTAGAATGATATTTGACCGATGAGTATATACACCATTTGCACCTTTGTTTATGATAAGTCAAGTTTTTGTTATCTGCAATTCACTGCAGTTGATGATGAGAATTCAATTTCAACATGCAACAAATCTGCTGCCGGAGTACCATATAGTTGAACATTGATGAATTAAAGTTTTAATTTTACCTTGTGAATACAGTTTCCGGCAAAATCAGACATCTTATCAGAGGACTGCAATAATTCCCTGTTTCCGGATACCCATAAGATACTTGACAGGCAAAACATCACAATTAATCTGATTGATTCAATCAAAAAAATTCAACTATAGATGGTCAATTATGTCAGACAGAAAATTATCAATATTCCTTTTCAGGATAATACCAACCAATCTTCTTTCAAGGATATTCGGAATTATAACCGATATACCGTTCCCCGGATTCATTCTGAACAGGGTTATAGACTGGTATTGTAATAAATTTTCAGTAAAAAAAGATGAAATGCTTATTCCGGATGAAGGATTCAGAACCCTGGATAAATTCTTCACAAGGGCCCTCAAACCCGGAGTCATAATACCCGACAATTCACCAGACGCTATTGTATCTCCTGTTGATGCAAGGATCGATCAGTTTGGAAAGATCGAGACAGATAGTATTATGCAGGCAAAAGGCCTGGATTATACGCTTAAGGACCTTCTTCCGTCTTCTTTTGCTGAGAATTTCATAAACGGCAGTTTCATAACCCTGTATCTATCTCCCGGGGATTATCACAGAATCCACTCTCCTGTAAAAGGAATTGTAACAGGTTATAATTATATTCCCGGAAAACTCTTCACAGTACAGGAATACATGGCAAAGGGCCTTCCGGGTCTCTTCAGCAAAAATGAAAGGCTCATTACGTATATGGATTCTTCAGCAGGAAGAATTGCAGTGTGCAAAATAGGGGCCATGAATGTAGGAAGAATATCCCATTCTTTTTCTGATGTTGTTACTAATAAAACCTTCAGGAAGAAGAAAGAAATCCTGTTTAATAAGGGCAATACATCCCCTGTAAATGCCGGTGATGAACTGGGAATATTCCACCTCGGTTCCACAGTAATCATTCTTTTTGAAAGAGACTCCATTGAGTTTTCAGATTTCACAGAAGGGAACACCGTCAGAGTTGGCCAGAGAATCGGACATATTACCAGGTAAACCGGATGAGTAAAAATTTCTTGCTCTTCTCTCTTTTTGGTGTAATCTAAAAAGAAAACAACACCACGGAGGAGAAATATGCCCAGATACAAATCAATGAGAAGATACATTGACTCTCAGGTCAAATTCTGGGAGCAGAGCCGGGAAAAAACATCAGAACAAAAGGATAAACCCCTTCCTTTTGTAACAATATCCCGTGAATATGGCTGCGGAGGATATGAAACCGGATCAAAACTCGCAGAAAAATTCAACTCAGGAAACCCCGGCCTTCTTTGGGCTGCATATGACAATCAACTGATCGACAGAATAATGGACGACATGGGTCTTTCTTCCACCCTTGCAGAAACACTTACCAGTTCTGCAAGAAAAGCCATAACCAATCTCATTCAGACCAGCTTCAGTAAATTTCCCCCTCAGGTTGCTGTTTACAGAAAACTTGCAGAAATAATCAGGATACTGGCAGATAACGGGCATGTTATTATAATCGGGCGATCAGCAAATCTTATAACTCAAAACCTCAAGGGAGGATACCACATAAGACTCGTTGCCTCCATGGACTGGAAAACAGAAAGAATATCATCGATCTTTGGTATAACGAAAAATGAAGCAAGAAAGAAAATCGATGAAAAGACAAAAGAAAGGGAAAGCTTTATCAGGGAATTTATTAAATATGATATAACTGACCCGCATAATTATGATCTTGTCATAAACAATTCGGCCCATACAAGTGATGAGGTCACAGATATTATTATTGAATCCATGAGAATCAAGAAACTGCTCTGACAGCTGCATTGTGAATCCTTAGGGATCGCAAATTGATATCTCATTACCTGGTAAATTATGGACTATTCAGAAACAATTATTTTTGAGAAAGGCGAACATACTCTCTTTTTCGATCCTGTGCGCGCAATACTGCTCTGCCGTGAAACCGGAAGCGGCAGAAACATCTGGGTAAAGAAGGTCGAGAATATTTTTGATGTTACTGAAATAACAGAAGACGACCTTCTCTACTTCGTTGCTTTTGAGCGGGATTACAATCATGGCGAATTTCATGCAATTGAAAAATTGAACGGCACAACAGTATGGAATATTCCCGGCAGGTGTTTTCTTCAAAAAATTCATATGGATTATCTGTATACGATCTTTATAGATGAAGAAAACAGATTCTATCTTCTCAAAATCAATCCGGAAAACGGAGATCCGCTTTGGCATCATCAAGTTGACGCCGACCTTTCTGAATATCATATCAAAAAACATTCAATAATTCTTCGATACAGCTCAGGTATAATTGAAAGGATTGATCCCGAAAACGGCCAAATGATTATAAAAGCAGAAAAGAAATATAAGAACACTATATAGTAATCATAAATTATTACTGCCTTTTATTGGCTTGACGAAACCAGTGGACTTCAATAATGAATAAAAACACAAAGTAATTCTGTTATAAACTGTAATTTCAAAAAAGAATCTTTAATATTATTGTAGCAGGTTTAAGGAAAAAAATATGCTCAACTACGAAATTGAAGATGCATACAAATCTCTGGCAATAGCGCGCTCACTTGACAGCTACCGCTCACCATTCAGAGTGGTCGATGGGTACAGACTCATTGATAACGGTATAGAACCGGAGGCAACCGTACAGATTGAAGCAAATGGGGTCATAATACATGAGGCATCTAACGGAAACGGTCCTGTAGATGCCCTGGCCAATGTACTTAAAAAAGCGCTCACGCCTCTCTTTCCGGTTATTGCATCGATCAAACTCATCGATTACAGAGCAAAAATTCTCGACTCGCAAAGAGGAACCGGCACAGAGGTTGAAGTTACTATTATATTCTCTGACGGGAAAAAAGTCTGGAAGGTATACTCTCTTTCAGAAAATATCAATGCTGCATCATTTATTGTTCTTGTGGACGGATTCGAGTATGCTATTCTCAGGAACAATGAGATTCAGGTCTTTAAAGGATGATTCATCCGGAGCAATGATTGAATTGTATCGTTCTCCGGTTCGCTGAACAGTTACCCTTCTTTCAAAAAGAGAAGTCAACTTTTCATCAGTAACACCATCCCCTGCATTGCCACTGAAAAAGGTCTGCCCCTCTTTCAGCATGTATATTCCTGAAAAAAGTGATGTAATCTCCTCTATATGATGCGTAACGTAAATCAACGTTGTGTTCCTGGTTAACGAAAGTTTTTCAACAGTCTCGAGAAGATCTTCGCGTGAGGAAAGATCAAGATTCACGCATGGTTCATCGAGGATGAGAAGTTCAGGATTTGCAGCAAAAGCCCGTGCCATAAGCACCTTCTGTTTTTCTCCATCAGAGAGGATTCCAAACCTGTCTTCTGCTCTTGAATGCAGACCAATACCTTCAAGTAATTTCACAGCTTTTTCTCTTTCTCGCGGAGAAGGCTCATCAAAGAGACCAATTGAAGCATAAAAGCCTGAGAGTATTATATCACCAATCTTTTCACTCTCATAAAACATCTTTTTCAGGGGCGAACTCACATATCCGATTCTTTTTCTGAGCTCTCTCATATCATAACCTGGGGACTTCATGCCAAACCTTTCAACAATCCCCTCTGTCTGATAAAGATATCCCATTATAATCTGAAGAAGAGTGGTCTTTCCTGAACCATTTCTGCCAAAAAGAACCCAATTTTCATTCTTTTTGATGTGCCAGTGGATATTTTGAAGAATAACAGAATTATCACGGATGAATGATACATCCTCAAGAATAATCATTTTAAAACCTTTTCATTAAAAATAAACTGAGGGCCAAATCAGAACTACCTGTTTCTCATTTCATGCCTGTAGATATCGATACTGTAGGGAATATTTTCATCAATAATTGGATCGATCTTTCGCCCGGGTTTGTACGACCTTGCCATATTCACTCTTGCGAATTCATTCTCTCTGTCTAGCCTTTTTGCATAATCAATGGCTTTCCAGTAGCTTACAGAACTCTTTGAATCATCACCATGTATCTGGTAAACAGCTCCCAGGTTATTATATACAGAAGCAAGGGTCTGAAAGAGTTTTACGTGTTCGGTTCTTTCAGGGTCCGGTTTTTTTATTTTCTCAGTCTGAAATTCAAGATAAGAAACCAGCTTGAGATACTCTCCTCTTGCTGCTTCATGATTTCCCTTGTGATAGTAGGCATTCCCCAGAGCATACATAAGCTCAGGCCTGTTGACAAAATCCTCATAAAGATTGAGCCACTGATCCAGCGCATCAGAGTAAAGCCTGTTCAGGTAATAGACTCTGCCCAGGTTGTAGTGAACCTCAGATGATTCAAAACCTGACTTTATTGCCATTTCATACTTTTCACGGGCAACATTGTAATTAGCCATCTTTTCAATTTCATCATCAAGCAATTCATCATCAAGATCGCCAAAACGGTACTTAACCTTATCAAAAAAATAATAAAAGATATTACCCATTACAGCATAGGTTTTTCCTATCTTTTCTGTCTCTTTATAGAAATCATCCCTTGTAAAATCCGGCTGTCTTCCATAAACCTCTATAGCCTTTTTAAGATATGAATACGACTCTACCGGCTGTTTAATATCATAATAATATTCTCCAAGAAGATGAAGAGCCGCAAAATAATCAGGAGAAAGGCTCAGCGCCTTCTTGAGATACCTCTCCATAACCGGATAATTATTTTTCATTCTGTTCATTCTTGCATAATGAATCTGGAGTGGCGGATAATCCGGATCCCTTGCATTCAGGGCTCTCAGTACAGATAAAACTGCCGGGAAGGTGTTATCATCAATATCCTTCAGTCTGGGGGATTGAAGGCCATAGTCTACCCTGACATTCATGTCATCAGTCTTCCTCTTGCTGAGATAAAAATCAGCAAGCTTGGCAAGCAGAGCGGATGGCATTTCCTCGAGCATATCCCTGCTCTTCAGCTCAACATGAGTCTCTGACACCTTTGGAAAGGAATCTCTTTCAATATAGAGATTAAGAAGGCCCGCAAAACCAACAACAGAATCCCTGTCTAACTTGAGTATATCTTCATAATAATTTCTGGCCTTGAGATATTCCCCCTGATAAAAATAGGCATTCCCTATACCTACCATTGAAGAAATATTCTCCTTGTCGAGAACAAGTGCTCTTTTATAGAAATCTATTGCAACATCGAGCTGGGTCTTTTTTATTCTGCTGTCTTTGGCTGCGGAATAATACTTTGCTGCAACCTGTCCCTCAACTCTTTTATAATCCCCGGCAGGCACTCTTGAATAATAATATCCCAGATTATTAAGAGTATCTACATTCCTTTTGTCGAGTTCATATGCCTTATCAAGCTTGTTCAATGACCTGATGTATTCAGCCGGTTTTCGTCTGTCAAAATACGCCCGGCCATATCGGTTATAACCATCTATATAGTTCTTTTTGTAATTTTCATCTACATATCTGAAAATATTTTCCGCTTCTGAAAAATTTGATGTCCTTCGGGCATAATCCCCAGGCTTCATGATAAGGGCCACGCCTTCGCTGATCTTTTTCTTTGCCATCATTGGTTTATATATGTACTGATAACCCAGTACGGTAAGAACAAAAGCCAGAAGAGCGGCAGCAGAAAAAATCTTTGTAAGCCAGAGAAGCCTCTTCTGCCTTTCCCTGCCCTCTCTTGTGTATTCAGGCCTGGATGTTATTACCCTTCTGCCTGTTGTGCCAATCTCTTCGGTAAATTCAATCTCTTCGGAAAGGGCTTCCTCAAGATAGTCTTTCACACTGCTTTCAGGCCTGCCGGAGATTATCATATTGACAAGCTCATGTATCTGCCCTGCAGGAATCCTGTCGTTGATTATTGTGTCTTTTATTGCCCGGATCATACCGGGGTTAAAAAGCTGTATGGCCTTTTTGAGTTTTTTTAATTCCTTTTCAGAGAGATCTGCACTTGGTTCCTCTGAAGCAGTCGGTTTAATCATTTCAGGGGTTTCATGTTCCGGACCTTCTTCATCCAAAGGTTCGATTACGAGATCCTCAGAAGACTCCTCTACAGGAGACAGATCGATGTCAGGCAGTTCTTCATCCCCGGCAACATCTTCTTCAAAGATTCCCAGATCGTCCTCGCCAATATCAAGGCCAGTATCAGCAGGCTCTTCAAAAGATACTGCTTCGGTTTCAATATCTTCAGAGATTCCCCCGGTTTCCGGTGCACCAATGCTGTCAAGATCGATATCCGGGATATCCGATGTGTCTGCATCAGCCATATCTTCTGCATCAGTTAGAGAAATATCCGAAAGGTCCGGGATTTCCTCGTCTTCTTCAAAAGTTATACCTGATTTTTCATCTGTGACTTCTTCAGAAAAATCCGATGCCTCCGAAATTTCCTCTTCAGGAAGAGAGACTTCAGCCTCGGGCTCATCCATACCAATGAATTCATCCTCAGCAAAATCAGTAGAGTCAAGAGACTCAGGTTCTCCTCTTGTAAGTTCATCAAGCTGTTCAAGAGGGGACCCTTCTCTCTTTGCTGCCTGCGGTTCTCCGGCTTCTTCAATGGAGATTATATCCGGGAGCTCTTCAGTTTCAGGAATAATGTTTTCAGGAGCGGTCTCATCAGAAACTTCATGAATGAGATTGGTTATATCTTCGATTTCTCCATCGAGAAATTCTTCAGGGCCTTCCTCTTTTATGTCTTCAGTAAATGACAATTCTTCAGGGAATTCATCAAAGTCATCGGTTAGATCTTCAGCTTGAATTTCGATCTCTTCTGAAATTCCGATGTCTTCAGGCATTTCAATTGAAGAAATCATATCCTCTTCAATACCTTCAAGTGCATCAGAAGGAAGATCCAAATCATCAGGTTCACCCGGGAAAAAATCCTCGACCCCGGCTACTGTTTCAGATGAAGCCGGCCTCTCCTGCAGAGGTTCTAATATTTCCTGCGCAGAAGGGGGCTCCTCTTCTGTAACAACAGAAATAATTCTATCAATCTCTGCCAGTTCTTCAGGGGTATATTCTATCGTTTCTTCAGTCTGAGCCATTCATTCCGAACCTGAGTTTATTTTAAAAGAATATTAACAAATGAATATTCCCTTGAAGCAACCCCGATTCCTTATAATATTTTAACAAATCGGGGGAAAAATCATAAATTTTCATTTAATCCTGATGAAACTCATGATTTTTTAATTTAGTCTAAAAAGCGACATAATTCAGAAAATATTATGTTATTATAAAAATCAATTAATTTTTATATTTAGTCTGTTATTGCTGTATAAATACAAATCTCAGCTGCTTTTAACCAAAGTGTTATACTGCTGATATAACTGATTCACATTTATTACCGGACAATATGAATCAGGAAAACTTACTCAACTATTTCTCTGTAATTATCGACATAATAAGTGGAAGACATTTTCAGGAAATCACTTTTTAGCGGAAAAGTTTAAAAAACATCAAAGATAAGCATAATTTGCAAAAACAATCACTCTGTCCGGGTTATAACATGATCAGAATCAAAACAGTTTTCTTAATAATAATTTTTTCTATTTCAGCATTCGCTTCAAATCACAGGGAAATCCCCATGTATTATTATAGTCTGAAATTCCTGAAAAAAGCTGATTCTCCTGTGATTACACGGATGGTGAGGGTGGACAAAATTTCTTCTGGCAAAAAGATCCTCTCAAAAGGAATTCTTTTTACCTACAAGAACCGAAAGGCTCTGGATGTCAAAATTGGAGGGAATTTTAATTTCTGGAATCCTGAATCAATGCAAAGAAGTGATAATGGTGTATGGTATTTTTTCCTTGAAGGAGAAAGAGCACAAAAAAAAATCGAATACAAACTCAATGTTGACGGAATCTGGATAACTGACCCGAAAAACAGGAACAGGATGGATGACTGCTCAGGTTCCTACATTTCATTTGTCCATTTTCAAAAAGACAGGGAAGGAAAGCAAATATCCTACAGGCTGGTTGATAACAGAACAGTTGAATTCAGGATATACAATCCACAGGCAAAATTAATATCTCTGGTTGGTGATTTCAACCACTGGAATCCCGAAAACGACCTTCTGCAAAAGGGCACAGATGGAATCTGGCGCCTTCGGAAAAGGCTTCCTGCCGGGACATTCAGATACAGATACATAATAGATGGCGAATGGTCAGCAGACCTTTATAATTCCAGATCAGCATCTGACTCATCCGGAGAAATCTGTTCTTTCATTACCCTGGAATAGAATCACATGCGACATTATTCCCGCCATTCCAGCAACAGTAAAAAAATAATTTCCATCCTACTTTTTTATTTCTATCTCAATTATTCTATTGACATATAGAAATTATTGAATCAATTTAATAGAAATGAAAGATAATATAAGACATAATAAAATGAAAGAAAGTTTCATCATAGAAACAAAAGCCGAAAATGATGAGCTGATTCAGTATAGAAATGATCCCTTTCTTCTGATCGATCAGGGATATGAATACGTTGAAAATGGAGACTACGACAACGCATTCAAACTCTTTTCACTGGGAGCATCCCTTGACAATTCAGACACAGAAATACTGAACGGACTCGGCATAACTCTGTATGAAATGGGCAAAATCACTGAGTCAAGAATAGTGCTTGAAAGAGCAATACGCCTTGATCCTGAAGATGCAATAACGTATGCAAATCTCGCAGGTTCATGCTGGGAACAGGAAGATTATGAGAAGGCTATATACTATTACACAAAATCAATAGAAAAGGATGCAGAGCTTGAAGAATCACACTACAATCTCATAAACTGCTACATAGAAATGGGAGCCTCTTTCATGGCGCTGATTGCCTGTAAAAAATTCCTTGATCTGTTTCCAGACAACCCTGAGGGAGAAGAACTTCTTTTTGAAATAATACTCAATCTCGGTATATCAATGGTTTAATAATTCTTTTTTTTATTTTTGATATAGTCTGAAACTTTTTCATTACTGCGATATGGGCTTCCCCCATCCAAAGAATGAAAAAAATCCAGTTTCCATCCGCTGTTTTCCTGAACAAGAAAGAAATTCGACCTGAAGCCTCTTCTGTTTTCAACAGGATGAAACCTGTATTCAATATCAACACGGGCAGTATTTTTCCTGATTTCAGTATTTATGATTTTCCAGTCTGCCTTTTTAAAATCATTAAAAAATGAAATCAGGCTCTTGTTAAGGGGGCTGTTTTTATCTGAAATGAATTCTCTGGTTTTTTTCGACAAATATATTTCAAAGGTGGCAGGTTTACTCTTTGCAAAATCCTTAAAAAAATCCTGAACATCCGGGCTGCCTTTTTCTACAGAACAGCTCAAAACAAACACTGAGAGCACCAGCGACAGTAATCCTTTCATTATTATTCCTCAATACAATAAAAAACTTTCTTCAGCAGACAGGAACACACTGGTGTTCTTTCACGCTTTATTTTCTATTTGAAAAGATCTGTATATGATAATTTTTCCTTAAGTGTAAAAAAATCGCTCCCCCTGGATACATTTCTCAGCTTCGTCAGCATAGTTGATGAATCTATCAGATCTGTAAAACTGACTTCCTTAAGATCAAAATCAGCTGTTACAGAAACCATCACCCCGAATTTTCCATCAAGAAAAAACTTTGCAGCTCCATAGCCAAGCATACTTGCAAGAACTACATCAAATGCAACCGGTGTACCGGCCCTTGTTTCATAACCAACCTGTTTAGCTTTTATTTTCAGATCACTCCCGGTTTTCTCTCTGTAGATTGTTTTTACTCTTTCTGCAATAATATTAGAAATAAGTGCCTCTCCATAAATTACATTCCCATGTTTATCAACAGTTCTGGGTTTAAATTCATCAGGAAGACATTCAACAATTCCTTCAGACAGAACAATCACCCCGAAGGGTCTCTTTCTGTTCTGCCTCATTATTATAAGATCAGTTATTTTTTCAGCAAGAGAATCCGGATCAAGATCGTTTTCAAGGATATCCTCTGCAGAAACCATTGCAATGGCCTCAGAGGCTATTCCTGCAGCATAGGCAATCCATCCTGCCTTCCTTCCCATTACTTCAGCAATAAAAAAACTATCAGTCGCCTGTGCATCAGCCCGAAGATTGAGAAGTATCTTCTGAGCTGCATCGACTGCTGTCCAGTAGCCAAAAGTCCATGGAATTCCATAATAATCATTATCAATTGTCTTTGGGATATGAATAACAGGGAAACCCATCAGCCATAAAAAATTTGCGGTTTTAAGAGTATCATCACCGCCAATCGAAATCAGTGCATCAATGCCCAGATATTCCATTGCATCGATGATATTCCTGAGGGGTTTATTCTTATCCGGATTATTCAAATCCTCCATTGTTTTGATATTCTTCCCCGGATTAGCCCTGGAGGTTTTAAGAATCACACCTGTTCGGTTTCTGACCTTACTTATATCAAATGATACCTCTCCGTAATCCTGATCCTTGATAAGACAGGGATTCTTTTTATCAAATTTTTCAAGGCTTTCATAACCCCTCATTATACCAATAACAGATATGCCATTGTCCAGAAGGGAAAGAGAAACTGATGAAATAACCGCATTTGCACTAGGAGCAGGACCGCCAGAAAACATAATACCAACCGTTTTATTTTCATTACCCATAGTTTCCCTCGCAAAAAAAATTTGATTGAATAATGAATATTATACTTCAGCTCCAAAAGCATTCAATTAAAAAAAGGAAAGACTCCATTGGGGCACTGAGAAGACAAAAGGGGGATTCGTTGGCAGGCTTGAAATTCAGCAACATGTACAATAATGTTGCTGTGATAAAATGCAAATCAGTGCATGTCTTCGTGCGAGGACAGCTCCCTGTAGATTTTTTCAGAGGTATACTTCATATGAAGAAAATTTACAATCATATCCTGTGCAGAAAGATCCAGGTCATCCCATTCAATCGAATCTTCCCTGCCAGATACCTTTACCAGGATCACTTCACTATCAGCTTCAAGACTAATCTCCACTGCCCTGTACATTTCGCAGGTTTCATCAAAGATAAAGGGGATACAAAGATCAAGTTCAGTAAGCCCTTCATTGATCCGCAGCATTCTTGTTACATAAGCCGCAATCCTTACCTGAAGATCATATGTTCTGGTCTCAATATCGACTATCAATTCATCAAAATCTATTTTCTCTGTCATCATCCGGATTGTTCTATGATGTAATCATGCACCTTTTTGACTCATCATATACCTGTTTATGGATTTTTTTAAAACAACAGCAAGAGTCTTTTTCGTAATATGGGGGATTCTGTCCTCTTCATCGATTCGGCAGTTGCCATTGCACAGTGCCCTGAAAATTTTAATCAGTTCTTTTGCTTCAAGATCAGACAGGTCTCTGCCGAATATAAATCCCTTTTCAGGACTATCACTGCTGCAAAGATCACCACACAGACGGTGATTATTATAAAATATACTGCTTATCATAAGCCTTTTTACAACAGATGCAGATAAATCTGCTTCTTCCTTAACAGAAACTCCATCCAGATAAACCGGAACAGATAAGTCCCCTCCGGTTATTTCCTTAGCCTTTTCTCTGATGGCAGCAAGGATTTCTTCATGCCTGTCGAGATCATTAACAGAAACTTTTTTTTCTGACATAGGAATTCTCCTGTATTCCAAATAACTTCAGAACTGGTTTCGCCTAAAAATTCAGAATGATTTTAACATCCTGTTCTCAGAATTTTCGGGAATATACGAATGCTCTTGTTTTATAATCGGAATAATTGAAAAATTACTACAGCTTTTATGAAGAATAATAGGTGAGGTTAATAAAAGAAAATTTGCCGCGAGAGGGAGTCGAACCCTCACAGGCATATGCCCACTAGACCCTGAACCTAGCGCGTCTACCAATTCCGCCATCGCGGCAACAGCATCTGATATAAATCGAGGACAATATTTGTCAAATAAAAAATTCACTCATTCACAAAAAGATCATCAGATAAACTTTCCATTGTCAAATTATATTATAATAATTCTATTCCATTTGTGTCCGCCAGTGATACAGCAGAAACAATTTATTACCCGATTGTTTCAGTATATGGAAGAATCGATTCGATACGATATTTTTTTACTGTATCATCAATGTTAAGCTCAAAGATTTCATCCACCTTTTTTCCCAGCATTGATCTTGCAATAGGAGATCTGAAAGAGAGAATATTTTTCTCAAAATCTGCATCCCATGGGCCAAGGATTGTATACGTCTTTTTCTCTCCGGTTTCAAGATCTGTGAAAAAGACTCCAGTCCCAATAACTACAGAATCGGTTGAAATACTGTTTTCATCAAGAACTGTTACAGTTTTCATTTCTTCATCGAGTCTTGATATTGAAAGTTTTAAAATGGACTGTTTTTCAAGCAAAGCATTATATTCAACATTTTCTCTTTGATCTGCTGACGCTTCAGAAACCTTTGCAAGTTCTTTTGACAGATTGACCATCTGAACATTCACCATTTGATCAAATTCAGCCTTTTTTTTCTCCAAACCAGTTTTCGTGACGATGATCTTTTCGATACCCAGATCCCAGGCATCTTCCCTTGCCCCCTCCTGAAGAGTAAATTCAGGGGATCTCTCTTTAATGAAAGAAAGAAACTTATCTCTTTGAGAATCTTCAAGGTAGGAGATATCAAGAGAAAGGTCATAGAGCTTGCCAACAAATGACATATTGAAATTTTTTACTATCTCTTTAAGAACTATCTCTTCATTTCCAAAGATTAGCTCAACAGTCATATTCTTGAGTCTGTTTCCTTCTGACTCTATTTTTTTCAATTCATTCATAAGCCTGAAAAAAGTGATCACCAGCCTTTCTCTGGAATAATCCAGCCACTCATAATCCCAGGTTTTTGTAAAAAGATTCTTTGCCACCCAAATAAAAACTTCAGGATACTGTTTTGCTCCGGTTGTCACTCTATCAATAAAATTATTGATGATATTATACGAATGAGCCCTTATGAGTTTATTCATAATATACTTATGGATTCTTACAGGAGATTCAAACAGAAGCTCTGATACAACCTCAGACCAATCCTCGCGAGATTCCTCAATAAGATTTACAAGATCCTTTTTATAATCATAAGAACTTATCTTCATGGATATGAGATGAAGTTCCCTGCTGTCCCTAATTGTATCCAGCACTTTGGTCCTTATAGGATCGAGTTTAATCTTCTTTGGATCAACATATTCAGCAAGGTCTCGAAGTATGAAAAACGAAAGAATCTGCCTTGTAAAAGACTGTCCCTTGATTTCTCCTGTGAAATAATCAATAAAATACTGAACAACAGAAGAACCTTCATTCTTTTCAATATTGTTAATAAATTCAATAGCTACATCCAGTCTTGAGCTGAAAGAATCCACCCGGGTAAAATTATCAAGAAGCTCTTCAACATATGTAAGTGGTTTATCTCTCATAAAAAAGAGGTCTTTTTTCTTTTCAGAAACACCAAAATTAGAATCCTTCTTTATCAGAGTTCTGGCCTTTGTCCACCATTTACCCCAGTTTTTCTCTTCAACATATTCAGAGATCAACTCACGCTTGATATCCGCCAGAAGAATTTTACCGCCATATGACTTTATGAGAATTTCAAAAAACTGAAGGAAATCATCCTTAAAAAGACTTTTCAGCATTTCAGGATCTTCACTCTTCATTACATAAATATGATCATTACTGATCGGTGTAAGGGACTGAAGCCCCATCTTTATTGACATCTGGTGATCAGATTTATCTTCAAAATCTATAGTCAGTCTCTCATTGTCTATCTCAACAATTTTGCCCAGTTTCCATGAACCGTGAAAAACATAATTTCCTTTATCAAAGACAATATTCTTTTCAAAATCCTCAATTGCAAATTTTACCGGAGTTTTAAAATTACTGAGTTTCGATAACTTGAGAAACTGATCGAACTGCGAATGCTCTGAATATTTTATTTCATAAAATTTTATCAGATCCCTTCTTGCCTGATGATCATCAGGTTTATATGACAGGATCTTCTTTAAAAATTCTATGGACTGATCAGGATTTTCCTCGTCCTTGTACTTATTGAGTAATGACTTGAGAAGCAAGGCAACAAGGCTGAATTCCTTTGCATCAACAATAGACCTTTCAATTCTTTCAAAGAAGGGGATATCTTCTGTTGAAGCAGCTTCCACAAGTTTGTTCCACAGGATAACAACTTCGTCAAATTCCCTTATTTTTATAAAGCCCTCTATTGCAAGTTTATTGTAATATATACTCTTTTCTCTGTTCTCGCTGGCAAGAGCCAGTGATAGTTTTTTGGCCACATTCGCGTCAAAACGATCAATTTTAAGCAGGTTTTCCAGAATAGGAATCGCGTCTTTACTTCTCCCGAGCTTTTCCAGACTCATTGCAAGAGATCTTAGTGCGAAACTGTTTTCTCCAAATTCAAGAATCTTTTCAGAAATTCTCTCAACAACGGCCCATTTATGAAAACTGGTAAAAACCTCAATCAGGTGTTTCAATTCCCTTTGGTCTTCAATGCTGTCATTATGATACCCTGCGAGCCCGATAAGATAGACTGCTGTAATGGATTCAGGATATTCATCGAGATGTTTATTACAGATTTCAAGAGACTCTGAGATTATATTCTCTGAAACGATCATATTAAAAATATCATCGAGTATCTTAAACTTTGATATTCCTATATCTTTTGGTTCAATTCTCCCCCACTGCTCTTCTTTAAAGAGCGAATTAAGCTTCTCTATTACCTTTTCTTTTGACATATTACCATCCCGTGATTATTTAATTTCAACCCTGACTGAACCATAATGTGGAAATTTCATAAATATTAATATAGAAAATACCCATCCTTTAATTGATGGGTATTTAATATACAATTTTGATTTAAGCTTCGAAACAGAAAAACTGTTTACTGAACTTTTAATGGAATAAATATTCAGTCTTTATTTCTGACCCTTGGGAGCTGTTCCATTTCCATCAAAGACATCATGCAAATCACTTCCGTCAAAATTGACTTCATAAGTGTCAGTCAAGACCTTGAGTTGATCAAAAAAGAAATATGTGTCCTGTATAAGCTCCTCTCGATGAGCATTTATCTGAGCTCTCAGTACAAACCTGGTAATTTTGGTTACCCTTGTCTGAGGATAAGACTCATAGGATTGAGGAATGCTTGCAGGGATATAGACTTTCATTGGTCTCCAGCCCACAAAGTTCACTGAGCCAAACTTGAGTATATGAGTGTCGCCTCTATAGTCTTTCACCCATACTTCCAGATCATATGGATTACCTCTTCCGTGGACCCATATTGAAATTGCCTTTGCCTGACCTGGAAGCTGTATTCCTTTTTCCTGCTCATCCTGACGGGTACTGGGATTATATGTCAGTGCAGGTTTTTTACTCTTCCAGTCAACTTCAAGAGGCGGAAGAATATGAACAGAGTTGAATCCAGGGTATCTGAATTTAAATTTTACTCCAAGGCATCTTTCCGTATTTTTACCCAGTTCTGTAAGTGACCATTCTTCAGCAACCAGATCATTTGGAGATCCTTTTATGAATTTAAGAGAGAGAATCGGAACAGGATTTTTCCTCTTCTTGGTGTTTCCCTCTTCACCTTTTTTATATTCCTTTGGAATTGTCTTTACTACCCAGCCTTTATCACTGATTTCGCCTTTTTCAAAATCTTCAATAACAACGGCTTTTATAGCTTCACCGCTTATATCAGAAGGTACATTAGTAACTATCTTTGAGATAAGGGCGCCGGGCATTATAAGAACAAAAGCTAGAAGCACCACAAAACCAAGAACTACCTTTTTTATTTTATTAGAAGTATGTATCATTTTTTATAAGCCTCCCTTCTTACCTATCACCAGATTTTACCAAGTATCCTTGATACTTTCATCACCGGTAAATTCTGAAAGATCTGTAATAACTCTGAACTGATCCAGATAAAAATAGAATGTGCCCGGTACTTCAAATCTATCACTCTCAACAAAAAACGAAACGAAGTGAAGGTTCTTATCCAATACAGCATATGAAGATGATTGAGGAAGCCAGCCGGGAACGATTACAGACATTTCCTTCCAGCCCCAGAAATCCAGTCTTCCAATTTTGATTTTATGGAGATGACCCTTATAATCTCTCAGTTTCAGAAAAAGCGTATGTCTCTTTTTTCTACCAAGGACCCATACCTTGAACTCCCTGGCTTTTCCGCGAATTATATATTCATTTGGCGGAAACACTTCTACTCGATCAAAGCCTCTGTCCATGAAATAGGATTTCACACCAAGTGCAAATTTATTTTCATGAACAAGCCCATTATCATCAGGTTGCGTCTTTTCTGAGAAACCATCCTCAGAAACCTGATTATTTTCGTTTACGAACTTACCCTCGGCATTTACAGGTCTTGGTTTCCCTGCAATTTTCCTGATTTTAGTATCACCGATAGGACAGGTAGCCATGGCTCTCCAGTCTTCGCATGATTCGAAATCATTTAACCAGTCTTCGACCAGGCCGTCCTGTTTCTTCTTTTTATTTTGAGCAGGAGCTCCGCCAGCAGCACCGGTCTCCTGAGCGATAAGATCCACACTACCATTGCCGAATACCATAATAAGAGCACCAAGAAATATCGACAACGCTATACGTTTAAACTCCATTTTCATTTTTAACTCCTTTTATATATTGATTAAAAATGATATATTTCAAAAAAACCAACAACTTTATTGAATTATCCATCTCACTATTTCAGCTATCGGTTAAAAGCAGAGAAAAGTTGAGAATAAATTTTATTAATGCTTTTATTATTTTATATTTAGTAGCCACAATGTCAAGAAAATAATAATGAAAAGAACTTCTGTATAAAAATTTATTATATGATGCCACAATTAAAATCTTGACATCAACAAAAGCAGGAATATCACACAAATCATTGATTCCGGTTTCTATCCGAAAAAATTCATTTTTCAATAATTAAATAAATGGAATATACTGACATTAAATATTCAGGGAAAGCAAATGGTTAAAAGAGATGACAACAAATCAAAATTCTCACTTGCAGGAAAGGCCATCCTCATGACCGCGGGTCTGCTGGCGGGCTTTATAATAGGAAGGATTTTCATAACCCCATACACAGTCCAGAATGAATCAATGCTGCCCGGCCTTGCCCCGGGAGATACTGTTTTCATACTTAAAACATCAACCCCCAAAAGAGGTGACATTATACTTTTCCAAAGCCCTGTTCAGAATTCAAGAGTGATGCTTAAAAGAGTGACTGCTGTTGAAAATGAAACAATTGAAATCAGAAACCAAGTGATCTACATAAACAACAAACTTTTTGCTCCACCATGGAAAACAAAAAAGAGTAAAGGAAGAATCCTGCCAATGACTTTTACCGGGCGAGACAGCATCCCAACAGTAAAAATCGGAAATGATGAATTGTTTGTTATGGGAGACAACCAGGGAAAAAGCTATGACAGCAGAGAATTCGGGCCGGTAAAAAGAAATCTTGTGATTGGAACAGTTCTTTACAAATTCTGACAGACCCTGACCTTCAGGCTTTTTGGTTGACATCTCCATTTCATTGATCATAATAAAGACTCCCCGATATCCTTATATAAACCAGAGAGGACAAAGCGGAAGATACAGATATACGGGTATTAAATCTACCCGAAAACCCGGAGGCACGATGAAGGCTATAATTATGGCCGGAGGAGAAGGGACAAGACTGCGCCCCCTTACCTGCAACAGGCCAAAACCCATGATACCAGTTATTAACAGGCCCGTTATAGAACATGCTGTAAATCTCTTGAAAAAGTATAATATCACTGATATCACCATATCACTTTTTTACCTGCCCGAAAACATTCAGAACTATTTCGGTGACGGTTCCGAGTGGGATGTGAATATCAGGTATTCTGTTGAAGAAACCCCTCTTGGAACAGCCGGAGGTGTAAAACAGGCAGCAGGGATTGCCGATGATACCATAATTGTATTAAGTGGTGATGGGATCATTGATTTTGATCTGAACAATATAATCGACTTTCACAGGGGAAAGAAATCGCCATTTACCATTGTTCTCAACCATGTAAAAAAACCTACAGATTATGGAATAGTTATAACAGATGAAAACAGCAGAATAGAAAAATTCCTCGAAAAACCCTCGTGGAGCGAGGTATTCACTGACACCGCAAACACAGGGATGTATGTAATCGAACCTGAAATTATCAACAACCACATTCCAGGCTCTGTCAAATATGATTTTTCACTGGACCTCTTCCCTCTCCTGCAGGAAAAAGATGTACCTCTTTATGGATATACAGCAGACGGGTACTGGTGTGATGTAGGAAATCTAATATCATACGGTGATGTTCACAGAGAGATTCTGGATGGACTTGTAAAGATCGATCTGCCCGGGAAAAAAATAGCAAAAGATATATGGGTGGGCAAAGATTTCGATATACATCCCGAAGCAGTTATAACCGGACCGGCATATATTGGAAATTTTGTTAAGATTAAAAAAGGAGTCGAAATATCCGAAGCCACTGTAATCGGAGACAATTGCATTATTGAAGAAAATGCATCTGTCAAAAGAAGCATCATTCTTCACAGCACAATAATCGGCCCCAAATGTGAACTGCGTGGTGCCATAATCGGAAAAAGATGTGTACTGGAAGAGGGAGTCTCCATATATGAAGGTGCTGTCACCAGTGATGACTGCCGAATTGGTATGGGAGTTGAAATTCCGGCAGGAATTAGAGTATGGCCTGATAAAATGATCGAACAGGGCACACGCCTGACCACGGATCTGATATGGGGGCAGCAGGAAAAGAAGACAGTTTTCAGCACTGAAGGAGTTGTTGGGACTTTCAATGTAAAGATAACACCTGAGTTTTCATCCAAACTCGGTTCAGCCATTGGGGCCTTTCTGGGCAAAAACGCAAAAGTCATCGTCAGTCGCGACCCTACCTCTGCCGCAAGACTGATTCAGCATGCATTTGAAGCCGGTATTCTTTCGATGGGTGTGGATGTTTATGACATGGAAATAGAGTCTGTTCCAATAAACAGATACTCTACCCGCTTTATTAATGCTGACATGGGGATTTACATTCAGATTTCACCACTTACCGGTCTCCAGTTCATCCAGATAAGGCTCTTTGACAAATACGGTTTCCAGCTCTCACTCAAGGATGAAAAAAAGATAGAGAATATATTCTTCAGAGGAGATTACCCCAGAAAAGATGCTTTTGAAACCGGTAAACTTATATATCCGACTCATAATATTCAGTCTTATATCAGCAACATCAAGAACTACATAAATGCCGAAATTCTGAGAAACAGAAAATGGAAGGTCATTGTTGACTGTTTCAATGGAACAGCATCGCATGTATTCCCTGATCTCCTTGATTCATTTGGCTGTGAAACCACCATCCTCAGGGGACAGATAAAGGAATTTAACAGTGAGGAAAACACTCGTTTTGAAACGAGAAAGGCGCTCCGAAACATTATCAAAATGTCCCGTATAAACAGGGAAATAGGAGTGATTCTTGGACCTCACGGCACACAGTTAACAGTAATCGATGAAATGGGAAACATCCTTACCGGCGATAATATAAGCGCCATGCTCTGTCTTTACTATATTAAATACAAAAATGAAAAAATAATAAATATACCGGTTACCACCTCAAGGGTGATAGAGAAAATCATTATTGAAAACGGCGGTACCGCCAATCGTATCAGCTCCAAAATGAGAGCGCCAGATGGCATGACTGATATTTTCCTGGCTGATGAATCCGGAAGATACCCTTACCTCGAACAGATTTTTGATCCCATGATCACCTTCCTGAGAATACTGAAGTTTCTCACTTTAGAAAATGTATCCCTTCATGAAATTAAGGAGAGACTCCCCGCCAGTAATATAATAAACACATCCCTTCACTGCACAATGGATGAAAAGGCTCTCATCATGAGAATGCTCACAACAGATTCTGCCGGAAGGGAGATTGAGATGATCGACGGTATAAAAATAACAGAAAACAATGCATGGGTACTTATCCTGCCTGATGCGGCCCAGCCACTGGTACATCTTTATGCAGAGGGAGAGACTAGCACAGACAGAGACAGAATAATCGAAGAATACACTGTAAAAATAAAGAAATTCAAAAACACAATTCAATAAAGGATTAAAGAATGCAGCAATCAATTAACCGTGAAAGACTAATCAGAACGTTTACAGAACTTGCGGAAATATCCTCTCCTTCATGGAAAGAGAAGGAAGTGATGAACTATATTGTAAAAAAATTCAGAGAACTTGATATAAAGCACAAAAAATTCAGGTGTGGGAAATCATTCAACCTTCTTGGATATTTCCCAGGTGAAAAATCCTCAGAACCAATAATCCTTTCGGCTCATATGGACACAGTTGTCCCCTGTGAGAAAGTCACCCCAATCATTACAGAAAAAAAAATCACCTCTGACGGAACCACAATTCTCGGAAGTGATGACAAGGCGGCAATAGCCATGTTTCTTGAAGCGGTTGAAGTGATCAGGGAAAACAACATCCCTCACGGACCTTTGGAAATTCTCATTACCTGCGCCGAAGAACAGGGGCTTCAGGGTATAAAAAATTTCAACACTAATATACTTAAATCAAAAATGGCTTTTGTCTTTGACAGCGATGGCCCCGTTGGACGAATTGTTTCAAAAGCTGCATATCACTCATCACTTGAAATAACCATTAACGGCAAGGCCTCTCATGCAGGGATGGCACCGGAAAAAGGGATAAATGCAATAACGGCTCTTGCTGAAATTATTTCACTACTCCCTGCCGGACGTATTGATGAAGAAACAACCATCAATACCGGACTCATCACAGGCGGGAAAGCAACAAACATTGTACCGGATCAGGCATGGTGCAAACTGGAGATAAGATCTATAAATGAAAAAAAAATGTTATCAATTGAAAAAAACATAAAACAAACCGTTAAAACAATAACATCAAAACATAAAGCAAAATTCACAATCAAAAGAAAACTCGAATACCCCGGATTTACAATTGCTCCTGAAAGCAGAATCTCAAAAACAGCAGAATTGGCTATGAAAAGAATTAAACTCAAGCCGGTTTTCGTATCCTCCGGAGGAGGCAGTGATACAAATATTCTGAACAAGGCAGGAATAGCTGCCATCAATCTTTCATGCGGAATGCAGAAAGTTCATTCAAATGATGAATTTATAACGATCAAAGATCTGATTAAAGGCGCAGAACTCACTCTTTCAATAATTCAATCAGTTCATTCTGATTAAGGATACAATAAAGTATGCACCGCTAAGAACAGTTATAGGAACTGTAAAAAAATAAATAGCAAGATCCTTCATGGAAAAAATTGACTTTTCATATATCTTTTTACCAAAAAAAGAATAGTGGTAATTGGCAGGATCTCTCATTTTACTAAAAAGAGATAATAACATTTTCGTTTTAATAATAAGCATAAATATAAAAAGTATTCCGCTCGCAACAAGTACAATCAATTCTTTTTTAAGAGACCCTATTATCATAGGGTCTCTCATAACGAGAAGAACCATGGAAATTGCCAGTGATATATTTGTAAACGCTGTACCCAGAAAACCGTAAAAATCCCTGTTCTGTTTTGATGAAATATAATCTATCAGAAAAAGAATATGCAGGAGGAAGGAAACCTCAAAAGCGAAGATCAGTATAGTGATTGCGTTATATTTCATATTATATAGGTCTGAAAATTATAGATCAGTAGTGAAATAAATTCACACACCTGAACATTGTCCAATATTTTTTTAAAAAAATTGATCACTTACTATAAAAACGGTAGTTTCAAAAATTTACAGGAAATTTCAAAATTTTTACAAGTAAGTATGAGCATTGCGGAACAAAAACTTATCAGTAAAGAAAGCTAGCCGATATTCCGCCACAAGACATTCACAAAAAACAGCAAGATGCTCCAGCCGCCTTAATCGGCTTGAAGCTTTTCTTTATAATTTTTTTTAAACTTAATGCAGTCCCCACCGGGAATTCCTTTTAAGAACGGATTCCTGACCGGTCATGAGTTTAACGAGAGGCGTAATATTGTGTGGTTTCTTTAATAAGCTGTTTTACAGTTTCCACAACAAAAGGGTCTTTACTGTCCTTACAGTAAATATACTGATTTATTACAGGACTTTCTTTTACTGCTCCAAGATGTCTGAAAACAACCTCAAAGACCAGATCTGCTCCGGTTACCTGATTATAAGAAAATGAATACTTCACTCTCACCAGAGTGGGATCATCAAGATCATGCTTCGAAACAGTAAATCCCTGTCTCCATTTTTTTACATTTTCTGAATTTTTCATTATAACCCGAAGGTAATCAATACCCTCCAGATTTTTGGATACCGCACCCTGTTTTCCCTCCAAAAGGTCTTGCTTCAATTTTTTAAACTGAGCCGGAGAACAGAATTTTTCAGGTCTTGCCTCATACTTTGGTCTTTTTTTATCTACAAACCAGTGAACAACAAAATCGACCTTCCCATCTGAATTTGTATCTTTGTAGAGAAGGATCTCCCTTTCATTTGCACTGAATTTTCCTTCGACATAATTACATTCTGTTCCAATGCACTGGAGAAAACTATAGTCTTCATATGTTGATGGAACCGGAAGTTTTCTCATATTTCCGATACTCACATTTATCTTTGGTTCATATTTACCTGATGCAATATTTGACTGAATCTTTGAATTGGAAAACAACATACCGGAAATAAAAATCAAGCAGGTGATAAAAACAATAGATGCAGTGATTTTCTTCATATAAAAACTCCTGATTTATGCAATAGTGATTTGATTCTGATCATTATTTCCTTATCAAACTATTTTTTTACAATAATTAATCAAGCTCTTTTCAGTTTTTTTTGATCAAAGCTCTTTACCATGATTTACATAAGTAATTTCAGTGACATATAATAAAACAGAATGCCCCCTGACAGGGGCATTCGAATCTGAATTTCTTATCAGAGGTTGTCCCCGGTCTCCGAATCCAACCGGTTCATTTTACCCTGTGAAAACACATGAACTTCATTCTCCTGAAGAACCAGTTTACCATCATTAGGCAGTTTTTTTCTCCAGAGTACCGGGCCATCACTTGTAGCACAAAACACATAATCTCCCGAGGCAATAAAAAGCTTATCACCCTTCTTAACCGGTTTGCTTACCACTCTGCCTTCCCACATAACCCGACCATTTTTTATAAAATAAATTTCGTATCTGGTGACAAGAAGCCTTCCTTCAGGTTTTGGCTTTTCCTTTTCTTCTTTGATAACCCTGACAATTTTCCTGATAACAGGTGCCGGTTTCTCCATTACCTGAATAATCTCTTTGTTCTCTTTAACAAAATCCGTTGCTGCAAATTTTACAATAGACTTTTGGGGTACTTCAATCTGTTTTACTGTCTTTTTAATTAAGTCAGCAATCTCAATTCCCTTATTTTCCGATGCGCTTTCTTCTTTCAGTACCCTTTCAACAATTTTCTCTGCATCCTTGACTTCCTTTTCTGTAATAACGACCTTCTCTTTTTCTGAAAGAACCGGGGCGACCTCAAGGACTTTATCAACACTCCCCTCGAATTGTTTGACCCTCCTGGCGATCTTTACCTTACCGTCAAAAACCTTGATTCGTGTGGTTCTTTTAATATCAGCCTCAACAATAAATCTGGTTCCTCTCACCCCGGCAACCGCAGTTGGTGTTTTTACCAGAAAGCTTTCTGATTTAAGCAGCTTTTTAGGCTTACATAACATTTTCCCCACATCCAGACCAAGCTCGGTTCTTTCAAGCTTATCAGAATGAATTAGTTTTGCCATGAGAACTCTGGATTTCTCTTTTATTCTCAGTATCGACTCACCGATTTTCACGTCACAGAAAGACTCGCCTCCGGTGACAATCCTGTCATTCTCTTTTACAATATCCCCGATTTCGATCTCAGCATTATTCAGTGTAACATCCCCTATCAAGAAAGTGACAGTTGCATATTCTTCAGACTCCTGTCTTGAGCACCCTGGCAACAGTGTAAAAGCTGTAATAATTCCAATAACAATAAGTCTTTTCATATCAAACCTCCTGGTTCCTGCATATACATTTCAACTTAGGATTTAAAAACTATAATCCATATAGCACAACATTCTTAAATATTAATACCTGAGAGTAACAGCATAATGTAAATTAATCCACAAAAATAGTGATTATTTCAACAGTTTATACCTGAAACCATTACATCATATTGCTTCTGCAGCATAGAGAATCTTCCCACTGCAAAAAAACAACTGCCGTCATAAAAAAAGACGATTCAGTATTAAACTTTTTTACAGCAAAATATTCACTCAGCCCCATTTTCAAAACCATGGGGGAGAATAATCTCCTTTCATTTTTCAGAAAATATTTTTTTTAATTAATACTGGATTATTTATTACAAATCTTCTTTTCTTGAAAAGTAGATTTGTAATATTTTGACATTACTGACTCAATACATTTTTCAAGAAAATATAATCAGTCTCATCTCTATGCAGCAACCGAATGCAATGGATTTTTTTAATAATCTTTACACTTAATCCGGATATCAACATATGAAAGGGAGCAGCAAAATGATAAATAAAATACTTACATCATCGGCAATTGGTGATGCACTTGGAACTCAAATGGAGGGAATGAGTAAAGCCCATATTGCCGCCTCATTTAAAAACATACAGACTTATCCTGACAACCTTGCCGCTTTAAAAGGAAAAGTACACAGATGGTCAAAACCCGGATTATACTCCTCCATAACACAAATTCAGCTTCTCACTCTTTTTTCTTTCAAAAGGAACCGGTTCAATTATAAATCATTCATTTCCACTCTGAAAAACCTGCCTGAGGTACAGAACCATGAATATTCTATCCTGAGGCACCCCGGAAGGATTGAAAAAAATTTTTTATCCAGAATCAAAACACATGAAGCCATAACTGCTGTGTCATCATCACCCTCATCATCGATAATGCCTTCATGTGCATTATTCTCATTCACCGAAAAAGGATATGAAATCCAGGCTGATAATGTTCTATCTTTTGTCAGAGAATTCACTCATGATATTTCAACACTGTGCGGCGCTCTTTTTCTAGTAAAACTAATCTCAGGGAGAATTCATACATCCCCACATAATGACAACATACTCACGGCAGCGATCAGCGCAAGCAAAGAAACAGAAAAATATATTAAAGATAAATCTCCAGTATTTTTTGATCTTGGGATGAATCCTGATTATGTCTCTGCAGAGCAGTCAGCGTTTACAGAAATTTTCGAAAATTGCATGACTGCCGTCTCTGAAGACAAAGCAGAGGAAATCATATGCAGTTTTTTGAACCGGAGACTAAAGACACCGGTAAAAAGAGCAACTGTTGATCATCCTCTTGCGATTATTCCATTTTCTGTTTTTCTATGCAGCCGATCCTTTAATCACGAAGAAAATATACTGTTTCATGCTGCGAGGAACGGAGGCAGTTCGGCAGCACTGGCATCCCTCACAGGAATTCTTGCATCCTGCTTTATAAAGGACTTTGACATCCCCCAAAAACTCTTGGACGACCTTGTAAACCGCAAGAGAATCCTGGCATTAACGGAATCCCTTTCCGAAATGAACGGTTCAGATAAATTGATGAGAGATTTTATCGAAACAGAGGCAATGCTCACCACTAAAGAAATCGAAGAACTTTCTGCACGTACAAAACACATTAAAACAACAGACGTGAAGAAAAGAAGAAACAGAACTGATAAGGAAAACGACCTTACAAAAATCACAGTTGAAAGCTGGACCAAACTCGACAAAGCAAAGTGGAGAAAAGAGCAAAAGAGAATAATACCGGAAGAATGATTTATACAAATATAAGTAGACCTGTTCAAGATAAAATATTTGACAAAAAGCACTTGTAAATTCTATAATAACTGAAGGAAATTATAAACAAGATAATCCACAGGCTTCTTGTATCATGGAGGAATACATGGTTTACCATAAAAGAAAAAAAGTTTTTTTGCTGGTTCTCATTGCGGTCATCTTCACAATTACAGATGGTTTTTCCAAAAGAATCATATATGAACTCATAGACCTTCAGAAAATATCAAGATATAATGAAGATCGAGTTGTTTTTCAGCACATTGAGAAAACACCTGTTGAATATGAGCCTGATGAAACAGACAATTCCATTGCCTCACTCCTGGTGATAAAAGATTCAAGAATGTATCTTTTCAAAGATGGATACGACAATCCGCAGGAAGTTATAACCAAAATGAAAATACTTGAAATGGAGAATCAGCTGATACCGGACCTCTGGAAGAATAAGATTGACGGGAATCCTGACTACATGCTTAAAACCGACAGGAGAGTTGAGGTTCTGAAAAAAGTCATCAGTTTTGACAAGGCAGAGGGAGAAAAAAATCTTTCAAAAAATTTTACCGATTTCTACAACAACATCAAGATTGCTTTCATAAAAAAACATGTAGATACTTTCAGGGCGCTCATGATAAACAGAAGAGAATCAGGGCTCCAGGTCGTGAGGAAGCCCCTTCCCAAAAGAGTATCATATAGCGGTACCACCCGTTATTTTACATCAGCAAGCGCGAAAACAATTGATGAAAAACTCTATTATGCTGAAGATGCTGATGGTGACGGTATCACAGAAACCTTCAAAGTATCAATTCCTGACGGCTTTCACTGGGGATTCAAGTCAGGTCCCAATATCATCTTTATTTATGGATGCAAATACAAGACAGCTGACAATAAGGATAAAAATGCAGAAATTAAAAATCTGATTGGTGATCTGGCAAAGGATGCCTATTACGGAACACCTGAAGAAGAGAAAATCATGAAGGATACATTCCTGCAGGAAGACAAAATCAACAACATGATTCAGGATATCTACAGGCTTCATCCTGATCATCAGAAGCTTCTCGATCAAAACAAGCCTGCAGCAACAACCACAAAATAGAATAAAATAAACGTGTAAGAAGCAGATTCTATGCTTCCTGCACGTAATATTTCACTGTTAAAAATATTTTAGCCAAAGAAACTGCAGAATTCATCCTTCTCAACCACTGAGAAAAAATCATCTATTGATTCAACTTCCGGCACAGGTTTATAACTGTGCCATTTCATATCACAAAGCAGGCAATACACCTTCCATACTCCTGTTTTTTTAATATATGTGGTTTTGGCAATAGAGGTTTCATTTTTTTCTGAGGGATTTTTCCAGTTCGCGCGAATCTCGATTATTTCAACGCTTTGCCCGTAAATTCTGTAAGTCAGATCAACCTTATCTCGTATATGTTCAGGAGGCCTTTTTTTTTCGAGAAATTTGTTTCCGGACTTTTCAATTTTTTTTAATTCGTATTCACTCAATGCCATATAAATATCTTTAATGTTTGTTCAAATAAGAAGGTGTTAGATATAGCGTTATTGATGCTTACCCAGTCTTGTAATATGATGAATACTTTCAACCTGATTTTGTTCAGGAAGAAAATCAAGAGGATTCAGAGGGATATTCCTGTAACGAATTTCAAAATGGAGATGATTCCCTGTGGAATTACCAGTGCATCCCACGAGAGCAATAATCTGACCTTTTTTTACGAGCTCACCTTTTTTTACAAGCATTACAGAATTATGAGAATACCTGGTAAAAAAATTGCCCCTGTGTTCCAGACAAATAGATTTCCCATGTCCTGATGCATAACCCGCGGATATGACTCTGCCGTCTCGTGTTGCAACAATCGGAGTTCCTGCCGGAGCCGGAAGATCTACACCTGTATGCAACTGTCCCCATCTCATTCCAAAATGGGATGAGATACGTTCAACCCTGTTCAACGGCCATATATATCGATTCTCCCCGGATTTGACGGTTTTGAGCATGGATGAGTCGCTGATAATTTTTTCCCGGTAATCCCCTGAAAAAGGAATAAAGAGGTATGAATTACAGTTCAGACTACCGTTTATTCTTTTTACTTTGTACAATGTTGACTGATATTTTCTCACAAGATACCTCAGCCTGTTCATTGAACCAGGCATTTCCCATTTACCTGCCGTTCCTCTGTAATGCTGAATATTATCGTTATCTACCTGAATTTTCTCACCGGCTGTCGCCATTGCGGTGGTAGAAAGTATTATCAATACCGAATAAAGAAACTGTTTCATTATTTGAAATCCTGGTTAAATAATTGTATATATTTTAAAACTGAGAAGTTGAAATCAGATGAAATAAATTTTTTTAATTAGAACCTAAAACACTATATTGTCAAGTAAATTTTGAACACTCCAAAAAGATTCAACAAGCCCCTTCACGGAAAGAATATCACTGCCACTATCTTTGTCATATTTATTATTACTACAACTTCTATTTAATGAGGGAATCAATATAATCAAGAGAATAAGTGTTTTTTATGTGATGTCTTTTAAGGCAAAAATTATCGCGCGTAAGAACATTCGAACCATAATCTGTAGAAAAAACCCTTCTGTACCCTGAGTCTCTGGCAAGTTCAACTGTTCTTAAATTATAACGACCGTATGGGAATGCAAAAAATATAATTTCCCTGTCAAGATACAGTTCGATAATTCTCTTTGACAGATAGAGTTCTCTGTACAACCTGCTTTTAGACTCGATGTCGTTTGCCATTGATATTTCCGAAAGGTCCGGGTGAGATATTGAATGACACTGTATGTCGATCCACTTTGTCATAGTCTGAAGTTTGTCCCAGGTTAAGGATTTTCTGGCTTTTTTATAAATAAAATCAGTATACACGAAAAGCGTTATTTTATAACCAAACTCTTCTGCAAGAGGAAGCAATTTTGTATACATGGAATTGAAACCATCATCAAAAGTAATAACAATTACACGCTGCTTAAACGGTAAAGGATTCTCCAGCCTTTCTATCAAATCGCCAAGTGCAATTACTCTGACGCCTCTCTCTTTAAAAAGCTTAAAATGTGATCTAAGGGTTTCAGACTTCACTGAGAAGACACCTCTTCCGTCAATATTGTGATAAAGAAGTATCGGGATTGAAAAAAGCCTGGTCTTCAACTCCCTTTCCTTTCTATCCCATTGTCTGGAAGATCCATTAAAGGCTTTCGCTGAATCATTATAGATTAGAAATGAAACAAGAACAGAAAAGCAGAGAATCAAAAGCCCTGCACGGATACCTTTCATCAAGAATGCCCTGAATTTAAATTTCCATTAACCTCCTGAAACCTGCACATGATTACCAGCGGCTAACGGTCTGTAATAATAATTACAGATCAATTTTAAAATCAAATGTTTTACAGTACTGCCACGGAAAAAAATAATTTAATGTCTTTACAATATAATATTGGATCATTAAATTACTCAAATGAAAAATATATTTTCTCAGCATTGCAGGAAACAAAGTCGGCGGGTAGAAGAAAACAGATAGTGACAATTCAACAAGGCCTTTATAATCACCAAAATACAGAACAGCCATGAATACTCATTGTTGAGAACATAACAAATACACCCCTGAGGGGCAATATTAAAAAAGAGGCATAAAATGATTGAATTTATTAAAATGCATGGAACAGGCAATGACTATATATACATTGATGCCACAAAAAATAAAATAAAAAATCCTGAAAAACTGGCAGTTACAATGAGTAACAGAAATTATGGAGTTGGTTCCGACGGAATAATTTTGATTCTTAATTCCGATACAGCTGATTTCCAAATGAGGATGTTCAACTCTGACGGGAGCGAAGCAGAGATGTGCGGAAACGGTATCCGTTGCTTTGTAAAATATGTATATGACCACGGCCTTACAACAAAAAAAGAGCTCGACATTGAAACTCTTGCAGGAATAAAAAAGCTGCACCTTCATACAAAAAACAGCAAAGTAGACACTGTTATGGTCGATATGGGCGAACCCATACTTCAAAGAGAAAGAATTCCAATGACCGGTGAACCCGGGATGGTTATTGATGAAACCCTTCCACTGAATGACGGAGCAAGATTCGAAATAACATCAGTATCAATGGGAAATCCTCATGTTATAATCTTTGTTGAAGATATTGAAAATTTCCCTGTTGCCAAATATGGTCCATTGATTGAAAACCATGACCTTTTCCCAAAAAGGACAAATGTTGAATTCGTTCAGATAATCAACTCAAAAGAAGTGATCCAAAGAACCTGGGAGCGCGGAGCAGGAGAAACCCTTGCATGCGGAACAGGAGCCTCCGCGGTTACAGCAGCCTGTGTACTGAATAAAAAAACAGAGAGGGAAATTCTGATACACCTAAGAGGTGGCGATCTGGAAACCAGATGGGATGAAGGAACTAATCACATTTTTCTGAGCGGCCCGGCAGTCGAAGTATTCAAAGGCACATGGCAGGAATAAACCTGCCATTAAATATCCTGCCATAATTTTTTATCGGGGAGGCCTTTTTTCATTATCACTACTTCCCGAACACCGGGGATAATTTTCTTCACTGTCATCTCCACTGCTTCTCTGAATCTAACTTCCGAACCTGGTATAACCCCCACGTCCATTCTAATAAAATCCGGTTCAACATCAATTGCACATATTTTTTCATTACTGCCTTTTTCATAGATAAACCATACCTTCCTCACCAGAAGTTCAACCGGAACCAGCATGGAGGTATTCTCAAAATGAGAACCGGATGCAATAGTATTAAAGATATACTTCACGAGTCTTTCATCCTCTGAAAAACAGGGGATAGATCTTTTTTCTTTAATTATTGTCTTTGCATCAAGAGATGGAAGAAATACCTCTGCTTCGATCCTCTCTTCGAAAACCGGAATTGTTGGGAATATATCTAATACATTCTTGTCAACATGCACGCTGAAAATCAGATAATCCACTAAAAATATTAAACTAAAGAGCAGAATATAAAATCTGTTCCTTTCTTTTTTATCCTCAGGAATTCTTTTCATAAAATTATCCCCGAGCTTTGTTATCTTTTCTAAAACACCCGCCATTTGTCCTGCCTCTTATCTGGCTCCAATAAGCCTGTTATACTTTTTGATAAAATCTTTTACTCCGTCAGCAATACCTCTTGCAATCTTTTTCTGATAATATGCCTTTTTTAAATATCCTGCCTCTTTCCGGTTTGTAATATATCCGGCTTCAACAAGAACGGCAGGCATTAGAGATCCTCTTAGAACAAAAAAATCAGCTTTTTTCACACCCCTTGATTTAAAGGCCCTGATTTTTCTATCAATACCATTCTGAATTGAGGTTGCCAGCATGGAACTCTCTTTTTGAATCTGAGTAGTGAGCATCATTGCTTCAACATAATCCACATCATGATATCTTTCTTTGCTTTTCTTTTTATCCTCGAGAACAACAACATTATTTTCGAGAGCTGCTGTATTTCTTGCTTCCTCGTTTGAAGGGTTCTGAGACAGAAAATACGTCTCAAACCCTGATATTCTGTGAGAAATAGAGGCATTTATATGAACGCTGACAAAAAGTCCGTTCTTACCTTTTCTCAGCCAGCGGTTGGCCATGTTTGTTCTCTCTGCCAGCTCAATGAAACGGTCATCGGTTCTTGTATGATTTATCGTTATCCCCGTCATTTCTTTCTCTAGTATTGCACTGAGTTTTTTGGCAATACTAAGAGTGATCGTTTTTTCTTTCAGTCCTCCCCTTCCAATTGCACCGGGATCTTTTCCGCCGTGCCCTGCATCAATAATGATAAATGAAATCCTGTCTTTTACAGCACTTATATTCCTGTTATCAGAATTTTTTATTATTCCGTTTTGATTTGCTGGATGCTTTTTATTCAGATCATCTTTTTTTTCAAGGCATATTTTTTTTATACCTCTCTTAATATTGTAATCAGGATAAAAAGAAGATGCAATCTGCTGAACCATCTCTTCAGGGAGATACACAGCCCCATTTTTCCTGAATACAGGCGATGACGACCTGAAAAGCCTGCCATCGATAATCATTACAGAAAAGCCGACACTATATATTGCAAAATGATTCTTCCTGTAAAGTTTACCTCTGCCGGTAATAATATTAAAAGATACCTCCAGATCCAGAAAATGAGCCAGATCTATGACAGATGTAAAATACTTGCCACAGGATTCCTCAAGAGAGATCTTTTTTTCAAGAGCTGCTCCCTCAGGTAGTGCATAAAACAATAAAACAATAGTCAAAAAGGGAAGAAATATCAGCCTACTTTTTCGCAAAATAATACCCGGAATATGTCTTCAGATACAGAATCCCCCCTGTTAAATAAAAAAACAGAACAAGAAAAACAGATAATTGTTTGATTGTAATTCCTGCAAATGTGCATGAAAGGGAAAGAGTATAAGAAAGTGCACAGAGAGCCATACTTGCAGCTCCAAGTTTACCAAGGATATTAGGCTTAACCTCTACATCTCTTTTCGAGTAAAGGAAAAAAGATGCAATAAAAACTATCACTTCACGAAGGCATCCAATAATATAGAGCCATAATGGAAGACCCTTCAGCCATACCATAAAAGCGGCAAGAGTCAGGGCTGATGTTTTATCTGCTACCGGATCCAGAAACTGGCCAAGTCTTGTTACCTGATTAAAGAGTCTGGCCAGATAACCGTCAAAAAAATCAGAAATTATAATAACCATAAGGCCAGCCAGTTCATAGTACTGGTAATCAGAATCACCAGTCTTGGCTTCCATGTACATAAAATATGCAATAAATGGCACTGCAATAATTCTTATCACAGTAAGTAAATTTGAAATAGTAAAAACCCTGTCTTGAAATAGTTCTCTTACTTGCATTTGATATTTCCAGATATTTTGTTAATTAAAGCAGAGAATGCTCTAATTCAGTAAATAATTACGCTGATAGGCGGAGAGCGATAATAGACTGTTCTAATTAATAATAATTTAAACCGCCCCATTTAATCGTCAAGATTAATATTTATACATTTATACTGCAACTGATAAATCAGTACCGGTTATTAACAAGAAAAAACTTGAAACATTTTGGCCTTTTTACTCTATTGATTATTCAGGGCAAAAAATAATGTACTACAGCAAACCCGGTCACAGACTTCTTCAACTAAAATTTTGAATTCTTCTCACTGTGTACCAGCCCTGCTTACGAATAAACAAAACATGAGGAAATACTGAAGATGATAAGGTATCTAAAATTTTTCTTAATAACAATGACTTCATTCGCACTGATTTCCGGATGCAGTGTCAAGCAGGATAAGAACAAAGAAAAGAAAGGCAAATCGAGATATGCAATAATTCTTTTTGACGATACAGCAGTCAGAATCGACCCGATAATTTTTTCAGCAAAGGTAACTGAACTAAAAAAAGGTCAGGCAGTACAAATAATCAATACTTCAGAGAAAAAAGCATGGGTTGGCGGCAACACCGGCTACTGGTACAGAATCCGGACAGAACAGGGCTTTTCAGGATGGGTTTTCGAAAGTACATTAAAAAGGCTAAAGCCCGGAAGCAAAACTAAAATAAACGAATACATTGCAGAATTTTGGGAGGAAGAGTCAAAAAAAGTCATGAATGGAATCGATGGCAAATGGTGGAGCATAAATATTACCGGAGACTTTACAAATCACTGTCTTGTGATAACATCAGATGGTAAATATGAATCATATACCCGGGCCGGAGAGGACAACAAAATCGTAGGTGAATATAATTTTAATTTTGAAAACAACGAAATTAATTTTCTCAACGATACCTCGTTTAAAAGTAATCTTAAATTCGCAAAAAGAGGAAGTACATACAAACTATACAGAGACAATCGTTTTGCTTTTAAAAGAATAATCATGAATCAGGACGATCATCAAAAAAAAGGAAAAAATGGAAATAAGACTGAATAAATATCTTGCACAGTGTGGACTGGGTTCGAGACGAAAAGTTGAGGAACTCATTACAGGTGGCAAAATAAAAATAAACGGAAGAAAGACAAAAATTCTGTCAACAACAGTAAATCCGGAATTTGACATAATTGAATTTGACGGCAGGGAAATACATCAGATAGCAAACACTTATTATATTATGATGAACAAACCCAAAGGTTATATAACAACCCTCAATGATGAGAAAGGCCGTCCTACAGTAATGAATCTTGTACCTGAGAAATACAAAATGGCCGGGGTTTTCCCTATTGGCAGACTTGACAAGGACACAGAAGGATTGCTTCTTCTGACAAATGACGGTGACCTGGCCCACAGGCTTAATCATGCCAAATTTAAAGTCACCAAAGAATACCTGACAGAGCTCAACAAAGATCTTGATGAGAAGGACAGGATTAAAATTGAAAAGGGTGTTTACCTTCATCAACTTGATATCAAAACAAGAAGAGCAAAAATCAGCTTCAACACTGCTAACAGGAAATTTGTTTCAATTATCATTGATGAAGGCAAAAAAAGACAGATAAGATACACCTTTAAGAATGCTGGATACTCAGTTCAAAACCTGAAGAGGGTATCATACGGGCCATTAAAGCTTTCAGGGGTCAATAAAGGGAGCATAAGAGAACTCAAGGCAGCTGAAATCAAGAAACTCAAAGCATCTGCAGGCGAATCATAATGTGCTGCTTTCAAAGGCTATCTCAATAAGCCCTTTTCGTCTGTGAAAATAGATTGAATAATCCCCGGCAGCAATCCCGAAGGCGTCAAGCTTAGCTTTAATCTCATTTATTAAAGACTCTGGACCTCCGGGAGTACTGCTGTTATTACGATAAAAATATTCCCCTTCTCTGTGCAGGCCTTCAGGAGCAGATTTTTCATTACCAATTATTTCCCTAGGCACATTTTCGATGGAACGGGCCCCCAGATAGATTAAGAATCTACCCTTTGACACATCCTGTTCTGTTTCGAGAACCCAGTCTTCCGGAAGATACTGCTTTACCTGAAGGAGAAGCTGAATAATCTCATAGAGCTGGAAAGAATCAAGGAGAATTCTTTCACCCTTTCTGATGACAAGATCACCATCTATTTCAATTTTCAGCTTCTGGAAATTGCCCATTTAAGAATTGACCCTGCTTTTATTTAATAATAATTCACTTTGAATAATATAAGGATTATAAACCTGCAATTGATATATTCAAGGATTATTTGAAGACCAATTACTTAATCCTGTGGACAACAAGTCCGCTCCTCAGTTTTGGCTCAAACCATGTTGACTTTGGAGGCATGATTCCATCACTGTCAGAAACCTCCATCAATTGTTCCACTGTTGTTGGATACATTGAGAAGGCGACCCTGAAACCGTCTGAATCAACAAGTTTTTCGAGCTCTTTAGTTCCCCTGATGCCACCAATAAATGAAATACGATTATCAGTTCTAGGGTCATCAATACCCAACATTGGAGAAAGAACAAATTTTTGAAGGATTGTAACATCGAGACTTTCAATTGGATCAGAGCTGATATCAAATGATGGAGTGAGTGTATACCACTTTGAATCCAGGTACATTGAGATACTATGGATAGCCGTTGGTTCTTTTTCACCTGACTCTGTTATTTTGAAATTTTTTGAAATTTCTGTTATAAATTCATCAGAAGATCTTCCATTCAGATCTTTGACAGCCCTGTTGTATGGGAGAATATTGAGCTGATCATGCGGGAAAATAACAGCCATGAAACTGTTAAACTCTTCATCCCCTGAATAATCCGGATTCATTTCACGCCGATTTACACCAACACTTACAGCAGATGCTGCCCTGTGATGACCATCTGCAATATACAGAATATCTCCATCGAACGCATTTATAAAAGATTGAGCAAGATCCTTATCCTCAATAATCCTTATAATATGACGGACTCCGTCTTCAGCCGTAAAATCATACTCAGGCTCAATCTTCATTGCCTCTTCAAAAATATTTTTTTTACTTCCATCTTCCCTTACAATAAGAAATACAAGCCCTGTGTTGGCACTCAGTATATCAAGATGCCTTGTTCTGTCTGCTTCCTTGTCTTTTCTTGTTAACTCATGTTTTTTTATTCTGTTTTCGAGATAATCATCGATACTGACGCATGTCAACAAACCGGTCTGCGCTCTCCCATTCATAACCTGTGTATAAAGATACAATTTTGGCTCTTCATCCTGAACAAGCACTCCCTCTTCAATAAAACGGTCAAGATTTCTGCACCCCTGCTCATAGACTTCCGGAGAATATATATCAATACCTTCCTCCATTCCAATCTCTGGTTTGGTTACATGATAAAAACTGTACTTATTGTCGCCTGCAACAGCTCTGGCCTCCTCTGATGAAACAACATCATAGGGCAATTCTGCAACCTTTTCTGCAAGACTCCTTTCGGGCCTGATTCCTCGAAATCCTCTGATCTTAGCCATATCACCTCTTTTCTATTACAGTATAATGATCACTGCCGGATTAAATCCGGCCTGTTTTTTACATTTCTGACTTTTCAGCAGATAATCATTATTCAATAAATGCTGTAAAGATCTTTATTTAAAAATTTCTTAATCTGATTGACATATAGTCTTCCATTAATTGTACATTTCATTTATAGAAAACATTCAGCACTTGAATAATATTTTAGATATATTTACAGGAGTAATCGATGACTAGAGTTTATAATTTCTCTGCCGGACCGGCTGTTCTTCCCGAACCAGTACTCAAAAAAGCTGCTTCCGAACTTGTTGAATACAGGAATACCGGCATGTCTGTAATGGAGATGAGCCACAGATCTGAGGATTTTGAGCTGATAATAAATGAAACGGAAAATTGCCTTCGCAGCCTTATGGATATTCCTGAAAACTATAAGATTCTCTTTCTCCAGGGAGGAGCATACAGCCAGTTTTCTATGATTCCACTGAATCTCTTCCATCAGTCACGAAGATGTGATGCCATAGATACCGGAGCCTGGACAAGTAAAGCAATTGCTGAAGCAAAAAGATACGGAACAGTAAATGTATTGGCATCTTCAGAAGACAAGAACTATACATATATACCCGGAGTTGATTCATCAAAATTTGATCCTGAGGCTGACTATTTCCATATATGTTCCAACAACACCATATACGGAACCAGATTTATGAATTTCCCTGACACAGGAAATGTCCCTCTGGTAGTTGACATGTCTTCAAATATTCTTTCAGAAAAAACAGATGTAAAAAAATGCGGCCTTATCTTTGCAGGTGCCCAAAAAAACATTGGGCCAGCCGGACTAACAATCGTGATAATAAGAGAAGACCTGATTGGACACGAGATGGAAATTACACCAACGATGTTCAAATATTCAATTCATGCTGAAAACAAATCTCTTTTTAACACTCCTCCTACGTATGGAATATACATGGCCATGCTTGTATTTCAGCATCTTATCGGGTCAGGCGGAATAGAGGAAACAGAAAAATCCAACCGTTACAAAGCAGGTTTAATGTATGATTTCCTTGATAACTCTGATCTTTTTTCTTCCCCTGTTAATCCTGAAGACAGATCTCTGATGAATATTCCATTTTCTACCGGAAAGGAAGACCTTGATGCAGACTTTATAAAGCAGGCGGAAAAAAACGGGCTTGTTGCACTGAAAGGCCACAGATCCACAGGGGGGATGAGGGCCAGCATATACAATGCAATGCCTGTTGAGGGTGTTGAGAAATTAATTACTTTTATGAAGGAATTCGAAAAAAAATATTCTTGAAAAATTTCATACAGAAAAAATACTGGTCATATAATTCAGTAATAGTCCGGTCATTATATGGCTGGTTGATATAAATAGAAGGGAACACATTTTGTGTTCCCTTTTTGTTATCCTCTTTTTTTGGATTTTCTGATATATTATACTATCAGTATTCACTTTTCCTCATGCAAAAACCTCACCTTGACGACAATAATATGAGAGAGTCAATCCATTCATTTAGATGGAAAGGGATTAACCCAATATTAAATGCTTGAGGCTTAAAATGCAGAATATAGATTTCTATACTGGTAATCAGTCACGTGATTTCGCTCCAAGATTTGACAGACAGGATCCGGAATTTTTTTCATGCAGAGAAAACCCTGTTTTCCATGAAACCGATAAAAATCAAAAAAAGGCAGCCAGAATGCTTTTTGTCATTATAGCTTTATGCATTATGGCTTTCACAACCGGACTGATAATCGGAATCAAATTTGCCGGAGGGCCGGATAAAAAAATTATTGATAACAATACATATAATACAATGACCGGAATCAGCTCAAAGGTTAGTGACTTTATTTCAAAAGGAAAAATTTCAGGAGAAAAAACATCGAAGCTTTTCCCAAAAGACGAATATCCCTTCGTAATAAGAATTGGCAATGCCTACTCAAAAGCTGACTCAAAAAAAATTGCTGCTTTTCTCAGTTCTAAAGGGCATACAGTAATTATCTCCGAGAATGGTAATTCTTTCAAACTGTATACCGGACCATATAAAAACAAAAAAGATGCCGAGAAAACGATTGACGAATGCAGCAAATATAAGAGTTATGCAATTGCAAATGACCTGAGAATAATGAAACGATAATTCTTCACCTCACTTATTGCATCCTGATAACAAATCATATATAATACAGCAGGTAAGTGAATTCCTGCTGTATCTGCATTCTGTTTAAATCAAAGGCTCACAATACAGGATGAAGATTTCAAACGGTCATTAAATTTCATGTATAACAATCGGGGCAATGATGAAATATACTATACGCTCTGCAGACACTGATGATATAGATTTTATTTATTCACTCACCAGTCATTACTCGGCAAAACGTCTCATGCTTGCAAGAAACAGAGATGAAATCAGGAAACTACTTGATACATTTCTTATAGCAGTAAAAGAAAGCATGCCTGTAGGGATAATATCGTATCATGATTACGGTCCGGGTCTTAAGGAAATAAGGTCTCTTGCTGTTTCTGAAGAGAATGCCCGTTCGGGGATTGGATCACTGCTTCTGCAGGATATGATAAAAAAAATAAACACCCTGAGCAAGGCAAGAATATTCGCGCTTACATATTCACCTGATTTTTTCAGAAAAAACGGATTCGTTGAAGTTTCCCGGGAATCACTGCCAGAAAAGATATGGAAGGACTGTCAGAACTGCCCTGACAGAGATAATTGCACAGAAACAGCGCTTGTTTACTCTCCGGAATAAATAATTATTCACTGACGGTTTTAAAACTTTCAGTGATACTTTGTATAATTTTTTTCAATGAAATATATTTCTTTTCTGAACAGAGAATTCTGATGCTGTACCCGAACCTGCCATTAATAACAAAACCAAAGACTCCTGCCACCCGGGGATCTGAATTTTTGAATGAATACCACATGGATAATTCATCTGATGAAATAATATCAAGAGTTGTTCTTTCCCGGGGGATTCTTCCTTGAACATAATTCTTATACTCTGAAACAAAAGAGATTTTTTTCCCGAATTTTTCACTGTCAATTGCTATGATAAAATCATATGATTTCTTTTCATTTGCATTTTTGAGATTCACTCCAAGTTTAACGCCCATGTATCTGTAAAGATCCGCCCCCCTGTCTCTTTTATTGATTAACTCAATTTTACCCGGAACACTGAGACTGTATCTCATTCTTTCATTTATAAAAGTGAATATATTATCCTCCCTGAAAAAAAGAAGGCATGCATCTTCATCCATCATTTTAAAACGCACACCATGTTTTTTCTCAAGAATACTGACTGTCTTCACTGCCATGGAGGAAGCAGTGTAAATCCTGTTGTTTTTGACCGGCATGGCAATTATTGACTTAAGAATAGTCAATCCACGCAGATAGTCACCTGAATCACTGAGTTCAATCCCAAGATTCAGATAATAATCTATTCCATCACCAGAGACCGGTGTGACATTATATTGCGGGATAGAGGTAATTCTGATTTTACCGGCTTTATCATAGAAGTAGCGGTTGCCATCTCGATCCCTGAAGAAACTCCAGTCAGGCATCTGTGAAAAGAGGAGATTTTGAGGAAAGAAAAATATAAATAATAACAATACTAATCTGATTTTCATGTTAAAGCATCTGAAGAAGTATTATACCACCCAGAATGATAAGCCCAACCAATACAGCCATCAGATAAACAGCCTTGTTGCCTGACTCTTCATCCCCCTTTGTTTTTTTTATTTTTTCTTCAGAAGGTTCAAGCTGAACCTTAACGTTTTCCTCTTCAATAATTTTGGCAAGAACACCCTTTGCAACAAGAGCATACAGGATGTAACCGCCCTTTTCAAGCGGAACCTTTTCCCTGAGTCTGCCCTTTATGGCTTTTACTTCACCTTCGGGAGAATATCCTTCCAAAACAGTCAGTATCTTCCTGGTCAGAGGATCGCGTCCGGTCAAAAGAACCATTATTTTTTCACCAGTGGTTATATCATTGATATACTTGCCCTTTACAGGAGAAACAATAATTTTTCCATCAACAATGTAATTGGCCTCAGATTCAATTTTATTTATAGTCTCATCTTCCTCTGTGACTTCAATCTTCTCCTGCGTTTCCTTTTCCTGTGGTTCTTCATTGGAACCGGGAATATCGAATGAAATTCCTCCAAGCTCGAGAGAAAGAGAATTTGTCGTTTCAAGCTCAATCTGCGATTGAACAGAATCCTGTTTAAAAAAAGCTTTCAGGGATTCGCTCACAACTCTGGAAAGATCATCTAGATTTCCATCCTGTACAAATGGGAAGACATCATGAGAAATAAATGAATCAAGAAGAAAATCAGAAAATGAAGAAGAATCAATATTGTCGGGAGCCTCTTTATACGCAACAAGATCTTCGAAGAGTGATTTCCAGTCATCAAAAATTCTTACAGTTTTATAGATGCTTTCATTTACAGACAGAGAAGAATTAATATAAGCTATAAATTCATCAAACACATTGAAAAAGGACAAAAACATTCCTGATTTATTTGATTCCTGAAAAAGAAATTTTCCCTTTATTGCAACGATATCCTGATATTGTCCTGATGCCATGGCCTTTGCTTTTGCCATGTCCCCATTGGTATACTTGAGGGCAACATCAATCATCTTTGTTTTTTGATTTAATGATTCAAATTGCTGTGACATGTTCTATTCCTGATCATCCGCAACACACTTTTCAAGAATTTCGTATTTCTTGGAGGGTGACAGATTTAATATTCTTTTAATACTCTGCAATAGTTTTGCTTTATATTTAACCGAAGTCTCTATGATGTAGTATCCTTCATCCTCAAGTCTGTTATAAATTCTCAGCCTGTCTGCTGGTATTCTGACTCCCAGGAAAGGTCCTTTTACTTTCAGTATGTGGCTGGGAGAAACATACTTTGTCGACAATTTGGCAACACCTATTTCAAGCCTTCTCAACTCGTGATAAGGCTTGTACTCTTCCTGACTGACAGACGACCATCGTGAAGGATTATCTGCCAGCCATACACTTACTGAGTCATTCTCTTCACTGACAAAAACTCTGACATAAGTGTTATACTGTTTATAAAGAGAAAGAAGCCCATAAAGACTATCATCTTTTTTTTCGAGCTCTTTTTTGATTCCCGGTTTCATAGAATATATTGACCAGTTATATATTTAGACTGCTTCAAACCTGTCATTTCCTCCGGGTCTTAAAATTCTCAGTTCCATCAGATTACTGATGTTTATTCTGAGTTTATCCTGCTTAATACCTGTAAAATGCGAAAGATCATCAAGATCAGTACGTCTGTTGATACGCATGTAATTTACAATCGATTTTTCCGGTTCAGGAAGCGGGCCGATATAAAAATTATTATCCTCACAGATATTATCTGTTATTACAACAATTTTTTTTGTATTATAATTGGAATACGTACTGAAGACAGACCCAATATTTACCTCAGCAATTTTTGAAATATTTTTGAGTTTGAGATAGATATCAAGTTTTTTTTCTACTGAATCAATTATCAGTTTAACAATAAACTCATCGATGAATGATGAATCAATAACCTTTATATTCATAAAATCCAGAATAACTACCTCTCCCTTGCCTGCATTCTTCAGGATCTCAATTGATTCAGCATAAATCTTTCTTCCCACAGGCCTTGTTATAAGATCAGGAGTCTTGATTTTCAGTCGTTTTGCTATTGATTCAAGATTTAAAATCATCTAATTACTCCTAACCTTTGCCAGAAAGTGAAATCGAAATCTGCGTACCATCAAAATATGCCAGATCATTTTTTAAGAAAGTATAAGGATGCCCGTCTTTTTTTTTCTGATACAGTACAGTCACTGATGCATCCCCTGATCTTATATATACAGTTCCCTTTAACTTATCAACAATGCTGTTTACCTGGCACAACCCATATCCATAAGTTCTTTTACTGGAAATCGGTGTTTTTAATGCTTTTTCAATCAGTTCAGCTGATGATGAATAATCTATACTGTTTTTATTCTCAAAACTCTTTCGTATTCCAATCCCTGAATCTGATATTACCAACCTGACAATATTATCCCTTCCTGTACTGTAAGTCTGCATAGCGAGAAAACCAGATTCAAGACTATGTTCAAAAATATTCTGGCATATTTCTGAAATAACCGTGACAAAATAATCTGTTATTTCATCCGAAAGCCAATGTTTCAATATATGCGATGCCCTTTTTCTAAAAACAGTGATTACTTTTGCAATAACTCTAAGGCTCTCTCTTTCCTTATTTGGAATTTCAATTATTTCAATAACCCTTGAACTGAACGAACTGCGTTTTAAAAAATATTTTTCGTTAAGGATTTCACATGTTTCAATTATCCCGTTTTTAAAAAAATCCATCCTTATTAAATACTGATGGATATTCACCGGAATATTTACGAGAATGAGCTTTTCGCCCCTTTCCCTCAAAAATGTCTTACCTAACAGAAGTAGAGATATGAGAGAATAAGGCTCAATGAATGATACTGCCGAAAGATCGATTGCATCATAATCATCAAGTATTCGAACCTTATGATTGATTATTTCTTCAAAATAGAACGGGTCTCTGAGTTTGTCAGGGATTTTCAGGCTTCTCAAACTGTTATTATCATTCCTCATAACTTTTGTATTCACCAAAATGAATGCTGTAACAATGGCCCCTTTTTAGTAACATTGCCTGAATACTGACAGATAAGATTTCTTATTAATATAATCGGACAAAGGTAAAAACATTGTGAAAGAAAAACACAGAGACAAAAAAAAAGGCCTCCCCTTTAGGGAAGGCCTTTCGTTGTTCACTGTTTAATGATGTTCAGATTACATCATTCCGGGCATTCCGCCCATTCCACCCATTCCTCCGGGAGGCATCATTGGAGATTCATCTTCTTTGTCAGTGATAAGTACTTCTGTTGTAGAAAGCATTCCTGCGACTGATGCTGCATGCTGCAGAGATGATCTAACCACTTTAGCCGGATCAATTACTCCGGCACTGATCATATCAACCCACTTAAGGCTGTAGGCATCGAATCCGAATCCTTCCGGATGTTCTTTTGCTTTTTCCACGATAACTGACCCTTCGAGACCTGCATTGAAGGCAATCTGTTTCATTGGAGCTTCAATTGCTCTCAGTACGATTTCAGCACCGATTTTTTCGTCATCGGAAAGTTTTTCAGCAACATCCGCAACAGCTTTCTGACTTTTTACAAGAGTCAGTCCGCCACCTGCTACAATACCTTCTTCAACAGCAGCCTTTGTGGCTTCAAGTGCATCTTCCACTCTTGCTTTCTTTTCCTTGAGTTCTACTTCAGTAGCAGCACCAACGTTAATAACAGCAACTCCGCCCGCGAGTTTAGCTTTTCTTTCCTGAAGTTTTTCAAGATCATATTCGGATGAAGTATCTTCTATCTGCTTCTGAATCTGGTTGATTCTGCCCTTTACATCTGCCTGTGAGCCAGAACCTTCGATTACTGTT
>CAZEJW010000004.1:0-67839 GCA_964512685.1 uncultured Leptospirales bacterium
GGTCTTGAAACACATAATTAATATAGTTCCGTATTGCCGAAGTTGTAGCAATCGTATTGTTTCCTGATGCCAACATTGGGTCATATAAAGGAGGATTCATAAATGGCTGCAGGTCAATTTCCTAAAAGTCCTAATAAGGTGCATCCTACGATTCCGAATGCCGTGGGATCTAGTGAATCATTGGCTCAGGAGGGGCGTAATAAAGTAGAAGAAGCTGCACTGATTGTTGACGAAACTACTGATAAAGTATTAAATCAAATACAGAACAAGCTTCCTCCAGAGGTGCTTGAAAAGCTCGATGTAATGGGTGGATTAAAAGAAAAACTCTATGGTTATATTAACCAAACCTATGTTAATATGTTCAATCGTTATACAGTAACGATGGAAGATGAATTTATCAAGAAAGTGAGAGACTTTGTTGATAAGGAAGAACAAAAAGGGTTGGCAAGGTATACTCCAAAAGAGATCGTCGAAATACTCGACAAAATTGGTGGAGCTGATAAGTTTCATACTGGTGAGATTGAGAAATCAATAGTAAATATGTATGGACACCTTCAGGGACATATCCAGAGGGGTGTTAATGACCTTGAAACAGAAACCAACTCAATTTTGAGGCAGAAAACTGATGTTGGTGCATTTGTAAGGGGTGAGAATGCATATTCAATTCTCAAGTGCGTCTTTAAGGATAATGAATTACGGCCAAAGTACGTTTATGATGTCAAACTTTCAATCAATGTACTCGATAGTGAACTCATAAGTCCTATGTATCACTATCAGGTAACTGTTGAGTCTCTTATGAAAGAGTCTATTCAGAAACACATTCAGGATCTTATAGATCATCAGGTTCAGCAGTTCAATGATGAACTTGTCGATCAGGGAAAGAATGAACTCAGTGCCAGTGAGAAGATGTTTGAGAAAATCAAGAGAATTGAAAATTTTACTGATGATGATTCTGAAGACGAAAAGTCAAAGAGATATACGATTCTTGCTAAGAAGTTTCTCGATAAGATTGAGGGACTCAGAGCTGAAATCGATGTAGATGAGCTTGATCCTCTGAATATCAGAGAAAATATTACATATATAATGGACGAAGAGAATATCAGAAACAGGGGATACAATACCTGTATAAATTCTCTTACAGCAATTCTTGATACAAGTAAACTTGGCTATCAGGTTTGTGATAATCTCAAGAATGCAAGAATATGCCGAATCAAGGAGTATGAAGAGACTGATACGACTATACTTCCGGATGAAAGATACAGTATCAGAATGGCATATTATGATCAGAGTCAGTTACGCGAAGAGAAAAAAGAGTATGATAAGCAGATGCAGGCTTTCACGATAGAGATCATGTCTCTGTGGGATGTTGTACATGCTTATTATGAATCAAAGAAAAGATTCCGGTCACTTAAAGATTTTGACGATCTTTCAAGCAGACTCATGAATAAAGACTGGAAAGCAGCAAAAAAAGCCAGAGAAAACGATCCTGATCATGTACTCTGGAATGAAATCGGCGAAATGTATAATGAAAATACTTTTGTTGAAAAGAATAACAGAACATATGAAGACAGAATAAGCAACCTCAAGGGAAAACTGATTTATCTAAGAGATATGCTTCTTAAGATGCATGGATATCAGAATCCTGTTGAAAGAGTTATTCTTGATGAAAGAATTAATTTCCTTGAAAAGAAATTCAACCAGTTTACATACCTGGTCAACCCTCATCATATTCAACCGGGTCTTATTCTTGATATCGATATTACTACTATCAAGAGAAAGCAGTATATGCTGAGTGGAATGGCAAATGTACTCAACGAGTTCCTTTATGGAATATCAAAAGGATTCACTGATGCTGCATTTGCAACATACAGCAGAAGAAGATCTACTGTCAGAGCTGATATTGACCAGTCTTTTGCAGATACTGTTGATACTGGAGAGGAACTTTTTCAGTCAGCATATTCAGTTGGAGGAAGTGACGATGAAGTAAAGGGCTCTGTCGATCTCACTCCAAAAACAAAAGCCAAGAAGAGAAGTTCAGGTCTTAAAGAACTTTGATAAATGAAAATATCAAAAGGGCTGGAAACAGCCCTTTTGTTTTACTCCTCTTTTTATTAATTCACTGAAATTCAATATACCAATTTTTTTATTACTCCGAACAAAGTACTTGAAATATATATAATGGTTAAATAATATTCGATTATCATAAAATATTATGATGAAATCATTATTTGACAGTATGAGCACACGTAAACACTTACTGACTTGTAAATTCATAAAGTTTTATACTGATGTATATAATACAATATCAGATTTGGTGTAATCGCATGCCATCAAAAATACATGGCAGGTAAAAATCTGCTTTCAAAAGGAGTCTGAAATATGGAAACAGTATTTTATTCATTAGCTACAAAATCCAATTTCAACAAAGCGCTTAACCATTTTTTTAAGGTAAATGATGTCGTTGATGAACTCGAGAACAGAAAAAATCTATGTGATTTGATCAATGAAGACATTGATTCTGGCGATATGCTTCCGGGTCAGGTACTGCCCATTATTGGAGCTGTTGTCAGAGATAAATATCAATACAGCTATGATTCATATAATATTCCGGTAACTGTAAGTGAATTTGAAAAAATTGCAGAAGAAACATCCAAATGGACAGCTCTGGACATTGTTATGGTCTATTATAGCCCCAGAGGAAATGTTGTTTTAATCAATCCAAAGAATCTGCATTGCTGGGAAAATGCGCGGGAGCTTACCAGAGATCAATTGATTGTAATATATGCCAAGTTTCTCAAGGGTGACGACTGTAAAATTGAAAAAGAGGCAATAACTGCAATTGAAGAAATGATCGCGGGTAAAGATGTTTTTATCAACAAGGAATTTATTGATCAAACTGTTGCCCCTCAGAAACCAAGGAAACCTGTGGAACAGAGAACTTCCAGTTCAAAAACCAATATCACTCCCAAGTATGCTGTCCAGGTGTCGAATGAATTGTTCCATAATGGAAATGTTGAAGCCTGGAAAAAGATAATTGAAAGTTACAATGTTAAATTTCCTAATCTTGAAGTTCATATATTTTTTGAAGGTGAAATGATAAATGATATAAATGCCCTATTTAAATGGGGTAAAGTGAAACATGGTGATTCAATACTGTTTCAGGTTTCAGGTGATGATATCAGGGGCGTATCCAAACTGCAAAAATATCTTTATGAAGGGGCCAGTCAAAGATATGAGCAGTTTTTGAAAATAGGAGTAGGACAGGTTCTTAACCTGTTCTAAAATCAATAAATAAATCATGGAGTTTTAGAGATGGATAATATTATTTATTTTAATAAAAATTTCAAGGACATGGATGAAGGTTCACGTGAAAAACTTGGAATCAGAGGTAAAAGAGCTGTAGATCTGGCAATGATGGGACTTCCAATTGCTCCTGGATTCATTATCGATTCAGAACTGACCAGGAAATTGCCAAATATAAATCTCAAGGAAATTCTGAAAACACATATAAGGAATCTTGAAAAAGATACTGGAAAAAAATTTGGTGATCCTGAAAAACCCCTTATGTTGAAAGTTGTATTGAGCTCTGATCTCAATGTGCCATATTTCCCCTCAATCCATAATATTGGAATGAATGATGAAACGGTTAAGGGTTTTGGTGCTTTTACAGGAGATGATTTTGCATATGGTGAATTTCTTTTTTTACTGAGGAATCTGGGTAAAACTATCTATGAAATATCCGATGAAGAAAGAGCAGAAATTGAGGGCAAAATTCCACAGAAACCAAAAATTGCAGATCTCAAGAAGGCAATTGAAAAATATGAAAAATATTATGGTGATAATTTCAGTCAGGATGTTTTTGATCAGCTGATAGCTATCCTTAAAGGTGCGGCCTCTGTCTATTGTGATTCCGAGATAGATGTTGATAATAGCCTGTCAATAATGGTTCAGGCAATGGTTTATGGAAATTTTGGGCAAAATTCATTTGCCGGAAATTATTACACCAGGAATATAATTACTGGTGATGATGAAATTCAGGGAGATTTTCTTCAAAATGAATTTGATTTTGGCAAGGGAAAGGCCAAGCCAATAAATAAGATTAATAAAGAAAACTATGAAAAATTTACTGAAATTGCACGAAATATCGAAGATAATTTCCGGGAGATCCGTGATATAAAATTTACAATTGAAGAGGGTGATTTTTGGCTGGTTGAACAAAGAGAGGTGGATGATAAATCAACTCAATCTCAGGTAAAAACACTACTTGATCTCTATAAAAGAAAAAAAATCAGCGGTGAATATCTCATTCAGTCAATCAAGCCAAATCAGCTCAATGAGCTGCTTCATCCTGTAATAGATCCAAGGACTATAAAAACAATAAAGAAGATACAGGGCGGTATTGCCGGATCAACAGGAGCTGCGATAGGAAGGGTTTTCTTTTCGACACCAAGAGTACTCGAGGAGTATAAAAGGGCAATCATGCATGGGGGTGATACTAATCTTATTCTTGTTCTGCCGGCATCCTATGCAGAAGACGTTAAGGCGATTGAAGTTGCAAAGGGAGTTATCACTTCAGAGGGTGGATTTTCATCTCACGCACCAGTAGTTGCCAGAAGTCTTGGAAAGGTAGCAATGGTTCAGCCTGAACTGAAAGTAAAAGGGAATTCTTTTACTCTGGATGGTAAAACAGTCAAAGAGGGGGATTATGTATCACTCAATGTTCCATATTATGAAGATCCGACCCTTTATCTTGGTAAGGTTGGTCTAATTGAACCTGATTTCAAAAACAATGGTCTGTTTGATTTTCTTGAAATAGCTGAAAATTATATCAATGATTTCAATGTAAGGGCAAATGCAGATCAGGGCAGAGATGCTCTGGTGGCTAAAGAATTTAAAGCAAAAGGAATTGGCCTTTGCAGAACAGAGCACATGTTTTTCAATGAAAAGCGAATCATGAAGTTCAGAGAGATGATCATCGCTGGAAACGAACAGGAAAGAAGAAAGGCTCTGGAATCATTGAGGCCAATGCAGAGATCTGATTTCTACGATTTGTTTAAAACAATGGAAGGCCAGCCGGTAACAATAAGGCTTCTGGATGCTCCTCTTCATGAATTTTTACCCAGAACCCAGGAAAGTATGACAGAGTTTATTAAATATCTTCAGACGAAAAAGAAGAGTATTAAAGCTGCTGAAATAAAAGTTAGATGTGATGACCTTGCAGAAATGAATCCTATGCTTGGACACAGAGGATGCAGGGTAGGGGTTACATATCCTGAAATTTATGAAATGCAGTGCAGGGCCATTTTTGAGGCTGTCTGTATGCTTAAAAAAGAAGGAGTCAATGTTAGTCCTGAGATAATGATACCGATTGTCATGAGCGCTCAGGAAGTCAAGTTTCTAAGAAACGGGAAGAAGATTGAGGGTACAGAGGTTAAAGGTATCAGAGATATCAAGGATGAAGTAATTGATGAATATGGTATTGATGACATCAGTTATTCTGTAGGTACAATGATTGAACTTCCGGCAGCGGCAATTGGCGCGGGAAAAATTGCTCAATATGCGGATTTTTTCAGTTTTGGAACAAATGACCTGACTCAGACTACATATGGTCTTTCCCGGGATGACTCAAGTTCATTTTTCCCGGATTATTCATTGTTTGATTTAATGAAAGGTAATCCTTTTAAAAACCTTGGAGACGAGGTCAAGGAATTGATCGGAGTGGCAGCTTTAAGAGGACGATTAACCAGGCCTGATATTAAACTTGGTCTTTGCGGTGAACATGGAGCAAATCCTGAAAACATTGAATTCTGCATGGAAGCTGGACTGAATTATGTTTCTTGTTCTCCGTATTCGATTCCACTTGCTAAACTCGCTATAGCACAGATAAATATCAATAATAAAGAAGAAGAGGAAGAATAGAGATAAAGAAATTACGGATTACAGGAAAAGCCTGCACGGATATTTTGTAATTATAAGAAGAGGTGGCGAATTGTCACCTCTTCCTTATTTATCAAGAGCAGCTATGCCTGGGAGTTCTTTTCCTTCAAGAAGTTCAAGAAAGGCACCTCCGCCTGTTGAAATATATGACATTTTATCACCGAATCCTGACAGATTCACAGCAGCAGCTGTGTCTCCACCACCAATCAGACTGAGACAATCAGAGTTTGCAAGAGCCTCAGCCAGCTTGAATGTTCCCCTGGAAAACGCATTGGTTTCAAAAGCTCCTACAGGGCCATTCCAGATAACAGTTTTGGATTTCCTGATTATTTCAATAAATTTTTCTATGGTTTTTTCTCCCATGTCAACTCCTGCCATATTCTCAGGTATAGAGTCGATAGTGCAGGTTTCAACAACACTGTCATCATTAAATGCTTTTGCTACAACAAGATCTGAAGGAAGTATTATTTCAGTATTGAACTTTTCTGCCTCGGCAATTATATCAATTGCAGTATTGATATAATCATCCTCACATACAGATGTTCCTACATTATATCCCTGTGCTTTGATAAAGGTATTTGCCATTCCTCCGCCAATCAGGAGAAAGTCAATTTTGGGAATTATGTTCACAAGGGCATCAATTTTAGTTGAGACTTTTATCCCCCCAATTATTGCAGTTACCGGTCTTTCGGGCGATTGAAGGGCTTTATTGAAAAATTCAATTTCGTTTTTAAGCAAGAAGCCGGCTGCACATAAGTCCATATGATCTGTCACTGCGAAGTTTGAAGAATGTGCCCTGTGAGCAGTAGCAAAAGCATCATTGATGAATACGTCTCCAAGAATCGAGATTTTTTTCCCCAGTTCCTGGTCGTTTTTATTCTCTCCTGGGTAAAATCTAACATTTTCAAGAAGGGCGATTTCTCCCTTTTGCAGTTTATTTACGGCAGCCAGGGCTGGCTCTCCCAGTTCATCTTCAATAAATTGAACTGATTTGTCAAGCAGCTGAGAAAGTCTCTCTGCTACCGGTTTAAGGCTCTTATTCGCTACAACCTGACCTCTTGGCCTTCCCAGATGAGAGACAAGGACAAGAGTGCAGCCTCTTTCCAGGCAATAGTTCAAGGTGGGAATCGTTGACTTTATTCTTGTGTCATCCGTGATATTCATATCATTATCATATGGAACATTGTAGTCTACTCTGATAATGACACGTTTATCTGTAATATCAATCTGATCAATATATTTAACAGTCATAAAAACACCTCATAATACTTTAATGGTAATTTATAAAAGGATATATGCTATTCGATAAGTTCTTTTTTTGCTTTGCGTATGACGATAAATCTTGATATGACAATCGAAACTTCGTAGAGGAACATGAGAGGTACTGCGACAAGTATCTGTGATATTACATCCTGAGGAGTTATAAGTGCAGCGATGATCCATATTATCACCACAGCGTATTTTCTTTTCGTGATTAAAAAACGGGGAGTTATAAGGCCAATTTTTGTTAGAATCAGTACAACTATTGGAAGTTCGAAAAGAATACCCATTGCAATACTGAACATAAATATGAAGCTCATGTAATCATCAGCCCCTATTGTGCTTATCATGTCCGGGGTAATAAACTGCAGAAGCATTTTAATTGCAAACGGAAGCAGGAGGTAGAAAACAAATGCTATTCCTCCATAGAAAAGAAATATTGAGGCAAAAATGGATATCCTTGCAAATGTTCTGTCTTCAGTATCTATTGCAGGTCTGATAAATCTCCAGACCTGAAAAATAATCAGCGGAACTGTTAAAAGCAGTGCAACAACAACAGAAGCTTTCAGTTTGATTATAAAACCACCCGTAATCTTGAAAATATTGAGCTGATGTCCGCTTTCCTTGAATGGCTGATTGATAAACTGAACAAGATAATCTGCAAAATAAAATCCAACTACTGAGAATATTATTACAGCAGACAAGACAATGAGTATCCTGGATCTGAATTCATCGAGATGGTCAACAACGCTCATTGGCTCATCCCCTCTGTTCAGAGCATCAGGATCAATTTCAACAGTATCCGCAGGAAGGTTTTTCTTGTTTTTATCCGGGAGATTTTGTTTTTTTCTTCTGAATAATGATTTTTTTTCTTTTGTTTCTTTTATTTCAATTGGTTTGCTGATTTCAACGGGAACATTCTTTTCTGAATTATTCTTTTGTTCTACCAGGGACATACTTGTTGGTTTTTTAGTGGCTTTGGTTTTCTTTGCTGTTGTTTTTTTTGTCGGGGTCTTTTTCGTTGCGGTTTTATTGGTTTTAGTTTTTGCAGTCTTTTTTACAGCTTTTACTTTAGCTGTTTTTTTTGAAGCTGCTTTTGTTTTTTTAGCAGTTGATTTCTTTTTAACTGCTTTAATTTTTGTGTCTTTTGTGTCTGCCAAAACAATCCCTCCGCTAAATCCCAGCAAAAATTTGCTGATCTCAGGTGATTTGCAATTCGATCTGATAAAATAGTTGGTTTAATATCTGTTTTTTTCTGCTGTTTCTGAAGAATATTCTGAAATTTTTCAAAACAGGGTAGAGTAATTATAATTTACATCTTCCGATTTCTGAACGTAATAATTGCTATATAACTTTAATAGCAATTATATATTTTTCATTAATTTTATTTTGAATGTCAAGCTATTTATAGCAAAGTCAGAATGAGAAAATAAAATCGATTATTAGTTTTGTAATTTGCCCTGCTGAGTATAATATTTCCATTCTCCGACCTTTTCATCATTATTATACATCCCCTCTGATTCTACCTGTCCATTGTCGTAATAATTTCGCCAGTAGCCGTTTTTTTTACCTGAATTGTATTTACCGATAACCTTTTTCTTCCCGTTGGGATGGTACAGGTTTATCTGACCGTCTTTATAGTCTTTTTCGTACCAGGAAATTTCAAGCGGCTTACCATCCTCATAATAATGAGTGTATTTCCCCTGTTTTTTCCCATTTCTATAGTATTGAATTTCTTTAGGGACCCTGTTATCATAGTAGCTGGATTGAGATCCGTTTAATTTTCCATTTTTGTAATTGAGTTTTTCTTTAACTCTGCCATTCCTGTAGTATTCAGTCCAGTATCCATTTTTTTCCCCATGGATATAACAGCCTTCTTTCTTAAGGTTTTTCCCATCTTCAAAGAAATATTTCCATTTTCCGTTTTTTTGTGAATTCACAATCTGTCCGGAACATTTAATTTTATTTCCACTCCAGTAGCTTGTGGATTTGCCGTCTTTTATTGTTATTATTTCGTTTTCTTCGGGTTCGGAAACTTTAACATTTTGTGCAGCATTTGTACAGGATGTGTTCATTATCATAAAAAAGCAGGCAATTGTGCAGAAGATTTTTTTCATTATTTTTTAACTCCATGTATAACCGTTAAGTCATTTTGAATTCAAACCGAAAATATAAACAGGCTATCTTAAGGTCAAATATTTTTCTTTTCTCAGTGCATCTGGCCGATAATTGTTGTAACAATCAGTTTTAATTTTCTGTTTCAGTGAAAAACAAATGGTGCGTGAGATTTATAATAACAGATGAGGTGACATATTATGATGAGATCACTCTGGACAGCAGCGTCAGGAATGGTTGGACAGCAGTTCAATATAGATACAATTTCGAATAACCTTTCCAATGTCAATACAACCGGTTTTAAAAAGCAGAGGGCGGAATTCGAAGATCTGCTTTATCAGACAATGCTGATGGCAGGTACACCCGCAACTGAAGTTACCGAGGTCCCAACCGGTATACAGGTCGGCCATGGAACAAAAGTTTCTGCAACACAGAAGATGTTTCAGCAGGGCAGTTTACAGTCTACAGAGAATAAACTGGATATTGCACTCGAAGGTGAGGGATTTTTCAAGATTCAGCTTTATGACGGAACTTTTTCATACACAAGAGATGGATCTTTCAAGATTGATTCAAACAGGCAGGTGGTGAATTCAAATGGTTATCTTTTGGAGCCTCCGCTTGTTCTTCCTGAAAATTTTATTATGAATACTCTTTCAATCAGTCAGGATGGAAGGGTTAATGTCAAGATAGTTGGTGAAGACGATCCGGTTGAAGTTGGACAATTTGAAATTTACAGGTTTGTTAATCCTGCCGGTCTGAATAGTATTGGTGGTAATCTCTTTAAGGTTACTCCTGCATCAGGTGAAGAAATCCCGGGCCAGCCCGGTCTCGAGGGAATGGCTAAGCTGCATCAGGGATTCCTTGAGATGTCGAACGTAAAGGTTGTTGAAGAAATGGTAAATATGATCGTTGCGCAAAGGGCGTATGAGGTGAATTCAAAAGCCATTCAGACATCAGATTCAATGCTTGGAACTGCTATTGGACTCAAACGATGATTAAGAAGTTCAGTTTCATCATTCTGATAATTTTTATTTTTATACCGGTTGCTCTTCTGGCTGGTATAAAATTATATTTGCTGCCTGAGGTGGTATCTAAGAAAAATCTTTTTCTTTCAGATATTGCAAGATTTGAAAGATTATCAGAAGAAGCTGAGAGAGCAGGGGGATTATTACTCGACGAAAATCTCAGGCATGATGGATTTATCGATAAAAATGAAATTATTACCCTTTTAAAGAATACCGGATGTGATTCATTTCTTGTATATGGGCATTCCGTGAAAATTATAAAACAAGCTGTGGGCAGAGATAAGGATATTCCTGTCCATAAGATTTTTGCTGTTAAGGCCGGGGAAGAAGTGATACTGTGTATTCAAAAAAGAAGTATTACATTGAGTCTTAGGGCAACCGCTCTGGCTGATGGAGCTGAAGGAGAGATTATCCCTGTGAAACTCAGATCAGGGAAGAAAATCATGGCCAGGGTAAAGGGAACAGGCAGGTTGATTAAAAACATATGAAAAAAAAATCTATCTTTAATGTGACTCTATTTGTTTTTTTATCAATATTTTCAGTGAGCCTGGAAGCAAAAACACTATGGCAGGATTCAAATCCATATTCGCCGGAGAACAGATTGAATATCGGTGATGTTATACTCGTTGAAATAGATGATTTGTCCAAAATGAAATTTACATTTAAGATCAGGGGTAATAAAAAATCAGAGGTCAATTCAAGTCCGGACATGACAATCACGGGATTTCTTCCTAAGGTGGGCGCAACCAGCAACACAAACAGTGACAAAACAATCGATTTTTCACATGACGGAAGATTGAACCTGCTAATGTCTACGAGGATTACCGGTAAGACAGGAAACAAGTTCAATATTACAGGTAGCCGCACTTATCAGCTTAATGGGCAGTTAAACCGAATAGTCATGACAGGGCTGCTCGACCCTGTTTTTTTAAAGGGACGCAAGATAGAATCACGCTATATTTCTGATATAAGAATAAATATACGAAGCACTGAAAGGGAATTTAATCTTAAAAGACAGGCCCTCAAAGGGGATGAAAAAGCTGCAGCCGAACTGACTGAACAGGAAAAACAGCAGATTTTAATAGACTATCTTCAAAAAATGCTTGGAGAATTGACCCGATAATGAAGAAAATTCTGATGATAACAATTTCATTTTTTTTATTATTCTGTGTGGTGTTATCCGCAGAGATAACAGTCAAACTTGGCGATTTAATATATCTCGAGGGCCAGAAGGATAACCAGATTCTTGGATACGGACTCGTTGTTGGTCTCGAGGGTACTGGTGATAAAAAATCCGTTTTGACGAATTCGTCTCTTGTAAATTTCTTAAAGAAACTTGGCCTTGATGGCTCACAGATTCAGTCAAAGAATACTGCTGCTGTACTGATTACAGCAGATCTTCCGGCTTTTGCCAGAATTGGCGACAGGATCAATATAACAGTTTCTTCCATTGGAGATGCCAAATCACTTGAAGGCGGTATTCTCATTCAGTCTCCATTAAAGGGGGCTGATGATACAATTTATGTTGTTGGTCAGGGAAAACTTTCTTTCCCTGAAACCGGGGGCCGTGGAAAAGGCGTAAAAACCGTTTCAACCATTCCAATGGGCGGAGTAGTTGAAAAGACGGTTGTTCCGGATTTTATCGGCAGCAGTAAAACTGTAACCATGGTGATGAAGGATCCTGATTATTCCCTGGCGAACAGGATAATTAAAGGAATAAGCGAGAAGTATCCTGATTCAAAACCGGAACTCCTTCAGGGGGGCAGAATAAAGGTAGCTCTGGATGAGAAGAAAACTGCTGTCGAGTTTATATCCGGTCTTGAAGAGATTGAAATCAATCCAGCTCTCAAGGCGAGAATAGTAATAAATGAAAGAGATGGGACCATAGTATCCGGTGGGAATGTCAGGTTGTCAGAAGCGATTGTCAGCAAAGAAGGACTAACTATTGAGATACAGGGAACCGATAAAAAGAAGAGTATGGCTCTGCTGAAAGAATCTTCAACAGTGAAGGATCTGGTTGACACACTAAATTCAATCAATGCAACCACAAAGGATATTATTGCAGTCCTGAAGGCCCTCAGAGATGCGGGTTCTCTTCATGCTGATCTTATTGTGAGGTAATATGGCTTTTATTGATATGCTTTCAAACACGAAAAATCTGAGTTCATTGAAAAATGACAGTACCGTTAAAAAGGCCGAGGGCCTGGCTGGTAAAATTTCATTTAACGACACTCTGGAAAAGCACATAAATCCGCTTAAAACCGGAAGTAAAATTGAAACGGAGAAAAAGCTCAGGGATGCATGTATCGAAATGGAATCTCTTTTCGTGGGAAAGATGCTGAAAGAGATGAGGAAAACCGTGCATAAGACAGAATGGCTCAATGGTGGATTTGCTGAAGAGGTGTTTGAAGATATGCTCTATGATGAATATGCTCTGGAAATATCAAAAAATTCAAAGCTGGGGCTTGCTGATATGCTCTACAATGAAATGAGCAGGAAACTCTGAGATTTATTCACTCCACTGTTTTGTTTCAGATTATAAAAAAGGCAACTGTTTATTTAAAGTGATTACTGCTGTTTTTCATCCTTCGGGGAAATGTTATTAGTACTTTCAGTTTTATTCTCTGCGGCTTCTTCATCCTTCTGAATAATTATCTGTTCATTTGATTCAGGCAGAGATCTTTTTATGCAAATAAGAATTATATCTTCCTGGTTTGGAGTATAGTTTGTAAATTCAAAAAGTGCATTCGACAGAGAGTGTACGATATTAACAGATGACTGCGTCTTCTCCTCAAGAAATTTTTCAATCATTTTCTCTTCACCAAAGAGTGTCCTGCCGTCTTCAGATGATGCTTCTGTAAATCCCTTTGTGTAATACAAGAGCATGTCTCCTTGTCCAAGAACGAGAGATATGTCTTTGTAGAAATTTCTTTTTGCAAGGAGTCTTCCTACATTTGTATCTCTTAGATTTACATAACCCCTTTTCCCAAGATTGTAAAAAACGGTGGTCAGTTCTCCATAGGAGGAAATCATGGTTTTGCCTGTTCTTGTGTTTATCTGATAAATCGTCAGAAAAACAAGCGAGTGGATTCCTGATATGACATTTTTGAGTTTTGTATTTATAGCTTCAATGAGTTGAGAGGGTACCATCTTCCTTGATGCTTCTGAACGAACGAGAGTTCTTATTGCTGCTCCTGTAAATGATGCAGCTGCATCGTATCCTCCAACATGGCAGGCAACGATCTGATATGTTGTGTCGTCAATATAAAGCCCATCAACAAAGTTTCCTGTCATGAGATCAGCAGGCAGGAAGACTGAAGAAATATCGAAATTCTTTACTGCATTGAATTTTGGAAAAAGTTTTGCCTGCATCTCTCTCATTTTTTCAATCTGTATTTTATGTTTGCCGATTTCATCTGTTGCTATACTGTCAGCGGTGGTCCTTGCTTCCCTGTAGGCTTCAGCTGTTATATCACTGAAGAACCGGAGTATTTTAATATCCTTCTCTGAAGTTTTTCCCCTGGAGAGGAAAATAAAAACCAGGGCTTCTTCATCCGACATAATAAAAGAGAATAGAGATAGAAATGCTTTTTCATCATTATGCCTGATTTCAATTACATTCAATTTTTTTTCAAGTGCTTCACTTACCTTATCTTCAATACTCTCAAATTCAATTTTTATACTGCTGTCTGAAGGTGAAACAAAATCAAGGGTTTTGTAATCCAGGGCACGTCTGTGCATAATCAGATAACACTCAATTGCTGTTTCACTGAAAAGATTATTAAAACTGTTTTTTATTTTTTTTGTAAGAGTGCTTTCATTCATTTTGATAGCTTCGCCTGTAATGGCCATAAATTGTTTGTTGTTTAATAACAGCCTGTCAGTTGAGAATAGTACAGTATGCCATAGTTGTCAATCATTAAGAACTGTCTTTGGGTTATACAAATTGAATTTTTCTTTTTGGTACTCTTGACTGAGTTTGAAACCGGTCTATACTCTATAAAGGGACCGGGTTCTCTTCCCTGATTTTATTTATTTCTTTTGGTAATAGAAAAGTCCGGTAAGAATTTTTTTACACTTATTTCAGGAAGCTTAGAGGTTTTAAATACATTTATGATAATGGAGGGCATATGTTTGAAGGTAAAAAGATGGTATCAATTGACGGAAATATGGCAGCTGCATATATATCCTATGCGTTTACAGAGGTCGCGGCAATTTATCCAATAACACCTTCTTCTCCTATGGCTGAACATATTGATGAGTGGTCTTCAGAGGGTGAAGTTAATATATTCGGTGAGAGAGCCAGGGTTATTGAGATGCAGTCTGAGGGCGGTGCTTCGGGTGCTGTTCATGGGTCTCTCCAGGCCGGGGCTCTTACATCCACATATACTGCATCTCAGGGCCTGCTTCTAATGCTTCCCAATATGTATAAAATTGCAGGAGAATTACTGCCTGCTGTTTTTCATGTAAGCGCACGTTCATTATCAATACAGGCTTTGTCTATTTTTGGTGATCACTCAGATGTTTACGCAACAAGACAGACCGGCTTTGCTCTTCTGGCGAGCGGTTGTGTTCAGGAGGTAATGGATCTCGGAGCCATCGCTCATCTTGCAGCGATTCATTCCCGCGTTCCGTTTCTTCATTTTTTTGACGGATTCAGGACGTCTCATGAAATAAATAAGATATCTCTTGTTGAATTCGATGATGTCAGGAGACTTGTTAATTATGATACTCTGGATGATTTTAGAAATTCTGCATTGAATCCCTCAAAGCCTGTTACGCGCGGGACAGCTCAGAACCCGGATATTTATTTTCAAAGCAGGGAGGTTATCAATACATTTTATGATGCAGTCCCTGATATTGTCGCTGAATACATGACAAAGTTAGGAGATATTACCGGAAGATATTACCGGCCCTTTGATTATTATGGCCATCCTGAGGCAGAGAGAATTATCGTTGCAATGGGCTCTGTTACTGAAACAATCAAAGAGACAATAGATTATTATCTCGCTAAGGATGAAAAGATAGGCCTTGTTAGCGTGCATTTATACAGGCCTTTTTCAGAGAAATATCTTTTTGAGGTGATGCCGGACACCGTTAAGCGAATTGCTGTTCTTGACAGAACAAAGGAGTCAGGCGCAAACGGTGAACCGCTTTATCTTGATATTCGAAACGCTTTTTATGCTGCTGATGTGAAGCCGGTTATTGTTGGCGGAAGATATGGGCTTGGCTCAAAGGATACAACGCCATCACAGATCGCTGCTGTTTATACTAATCTTGCAATGGAAGAACCTAAAAATGATTTTACTATTGGAATAATTGATGATATCACTTTTAAATCGCTTCCTGAGGATGAAGAAATTTACTCGGTTCCCGATGGCACTTATGCGGCAAAATTCTGGGGACTTGGATCAGACGGTACCGTAGGCGCAAATAAAAATTCAATCAAGATTATTGGGGATACAACGGATTATTACACTCAGGGATACTTTTCTTATGATTCAAAAAAATCAGGCAGTGTAACCATTTCACATCTCAGATTCGGAACGAGCCCGATCAGATCTACATATCTGATAAAAATGCCGGATTTCGTTGCCTGCCATGTTCCCTCTTATATCAGTAAGTATGATGTTTTGAATGGGCTGAAGCCCGGAGGTATTTTTTTGCTGAACACTCTATGGGATGCTGATGAAATAAAGAAAAAAATTCCTGATTCTATGAAGAAGTATCTTGCAGGCAATGATATAAATTTTTATATCATTAATGCAACAGCTATTGCTGAAGATGTAGGACTATCCGGCAGGATAAATACTATAATGCAGGCGGCATTTTTTAAGCTAGCTGATATTATTCCGTATGAGAAGGCTGAGTACAGGATGAAGAAGGCGGTCAAGGATACCTACGAAAGAAAAGGAGAGAAAATTCTCAATGCTAATTATGCGGCTATTGACAGGGGTATCTCCGGTCTGGTCAGGGTTAATATTCCGGCAGAATGGAAAAAAATAAAACCGCACGAAGCAAAGGATGAAAGGGAACTTCCGTGGTTTGTCAAAAACATCGCAGAACCGATGAACCGTTTCGAGGGTGATCTTCTGCCCTTGAGTGTTTTTAAGGATATGCCGGATGGTACATTCCCTCCTGGAAGCACTGCATATGAAAAGAGAGGTATTGCGGTTAACGTACCGGAGTGGCAGGCAGACAATTGTATTCAATGCAATAAGTGTTCTTTTGTATGCCCTCATGCGGTCATCAGGCCTTTCCTTCTGGATGAAAGGGAGGCTAAAAGGGTTCCGGAGGGGACTGAACTGGTTGACGCTAAAGGGAAGGGGTTCGAAGATCTTCTGTACAGGATACAGGTGAGTGTCCTTGACTGTACCGGATGCGGCAACTGTGCTTTTATCTGTCCGGCAAAAGAGAAGGCCTTGATAATGAAACCTTTGCAATCTCAAATGAATGAGGCTGAAAGATGGGAGTACATGAATTCGAATGTCACTTACAAGCCATATATAATTTCAAAGACAACGGTGAAGGGCAGTCAGTTCGCCAGGCCGTTGTTTGAATTTTCCGGTGCATGTGCTGGATGTGGTGAAACACCGTATATAAAACTCGTAACACAGCTTTTTGGTGACAGGATGATGATTGCGAACGCTACCGGGTGTTCGTCTATCTATGGAGGATCAGCCCCTGCAACACCTTATACCGTAAATGATGAGGGATGCGGACCGGCATGGGCGAGTTCTCTTTTCGAGGATAATGCTGAATATGGACTTGGAATGAAAACCGGTGTTGATCAGATCAGGAGAAGGATTATCGTACTGGCGCGAAACATGATGGGAACGGATTGTTCATCCGAGCTTCATAGAGTACTCAATGAATGGATTGCTGCGCGTCAGGATCCCGAACGGTCAAGGGAATTATCACACAGACTCATCCCCCTGCTTGAAAGATCTGAAAGCCCTGAGGCGGCTGAGATTCTGAAACTCAGGGATTACCTTGCCAAGAGGTCTGTCTGGATTATTGGTGGTGACGGATGGGCTTATGACATTGGTTATGGTGGCCTGGATCATGTACTCGCTTCAGGAGAAGATGTAAATATCCTTGTGCTGGATACAGAGGTTTATTCAAATACCGGAGGTCAGTCTTCAAAGGCAACACCGGCTTCTGCTGTGGCAAAATTCGCAAATGCAGGAAAACGGGTAGGTAAAAAAGATCTTGGAATGATGGCAATGGCCTATGGCTATGTATATGTAGCTCAGGTTGCAATGGGAGCAAACCAGGCTCAGTATATCAAGGCACTGGTAGAAGCTGAGGAATACAGAGGTCCTTCCCTTATTATTGCATATTGTCCCTGTATAACACATGGCATATATACCGGAATGGGAACAAGTCAGGAAGAGGAAAGAAAGGCAGTTGAGGCAGGATACTGGTTCCTTTACAGGTATAATCCTCTGCTTGAAAAACAGGGCCAGAATCCTTTTCAGATAGATTCAAAAGAACCTGACTGGAATAAATTTTATGATTATCTCATGGGTGAGGTCAGGTATACTTCTCTTGATTCAGGATTCCCGGAGGTATCAAAGAAGCTCTACAGTTCTGCCGAAAGAGATGCAAAATGGAAGTACAGGAGGTATAAACTCCTGGCGGGAATAGATACCTCCGTTGGGTGATCATGGTTTGATTATGTCGATTTGTTTTAATGTGTCTTTATCGAGAACCATTATTTGCCTGTCTTTTCTGTTAATGTATATGTATTTTTCATAAAAGGTGATAAATGTGTTCTCGTTTATTTCATTGTCTGATTTTGCAGTCAGTTTTAGTTCTGTATCGAATCTTCCGAGATAGTGTTTCCCATTGTCATATAGTATCGCAAAAATGGAATTACCTCTAATCTCAACGAAGCTTCTCCAGAATATGTTATCAGAACCGTTTCCTGTCGGCTTGAGTGTTTTTCTGTCCAGTAGAGTCAATCTGTGGCCTGAGGTGTGACTGCCTCTATGGGTTATTACTATTATTCCTTCAGAGAAAATATCATATCTTCTGCCGCATATGTTTTGTTCCGGTGATTTGAAAAGTATTTTTCTTGTTGCAGGATCAATCATACACATCTCGTTGTTGTAATGACCGCCTTCAAGATATTCTTTTATTTTGAGGTAATAGAACATGTTTGCGTAAATAGTTTCTTCTTTGGCGGTTTCTTTGATTTTATCCTCGCGTCTGTCGAGTTCCTTTTCTTTTATTTTCAGCTCCTGTTCTTTTTCTTTGAGTTCACGTTTTGCTTTTGAAGGTTCTTTTTCAATGTCTTTTGCTATTTCATCGTCCCGAATTTCCCTGCGGTCCTCTTCTATATCCTTTTGTTTTTCAGCTAACTTTTGTTCTTTGTCTGCAGCATCTTTTTTTGTTTTGTCAAGTGAATCTTCCTTTTCAGAGGTTTCCTCTTTTTTCAATTTTACAGCTTCTTCATCCTTGATAATTTTATCTTCTTTTGATTCTAATTTTCTTTCTTTTTCAGCAATTTTTTTCTCAGCAGATTTTCTTTTCCCGGGTTCTTTTATGTCTTTGATTCTGGCTTTTTCTTTTTGAATTTCTTTTCTCTTTTCACTTATTTCAGTCTTCTCCTTTGCGATTCTTTTCTCTTCTTTACGGGTTTCCTTTTTTATTTCTCTGAGTTTTTTTTCTTCTTCTTTGATTTTATTTTTTTCATTCTCGAGGTTTTTCTTTTCTTCTTCTGCTTTTTCTTTTTTTAACTCAAGGATCTGTTTCCGTTCCGGGATTACAGTTTTGTCTTTTCTTGCAGTTCTTCTGGTTTCTTTATCTGCAATTGCAAAAGGATCGACTATTCTGTTTCGAACATCTTCATCGGTAAGAGGAATGAGAATCTTTGTATTTCCTGGCCAGTCCGAATATTTTCGTGCAATACCGGCATTGCTTTTTTTGATTTTTTTCAGAATTATAGTTTTGTATCTTTTACTGAAATAATTAATATCTCCCCTGTGAATTGCATTGTAATATACTGTAAAAAGTGCAAGGGAATCCGCTTCTTTTTTTGAGTATTTATATATTCTCATCAGATATGCCGAAATGATTCTTCTTACGTTTTTGATATGGTCAACACTTGCTTCGCGATCTATAGAAAAAATATCAGCTGAATATTTTTTTGGTTCTTCTTTCCCGATTGCTCTGTATATTGAATATTTCATGTGATATCTGAATATGCTGTTTGGCCCGCGTTTTATCGCTCCATTTGCCAGTCTGGTTCCTATTGCGTAGATTTCTTTTAATGGATCGATCTTTTTGTTTTTGCCTTTGTAATTGATAAAGTCGACTTTTTTGGTTTTAATCTCATTTACATCAACCTCAAGGCCCATCGCCGGGCAAATCAATGTGATTATTAATAATAAAACCGTTAATTTTTTCATTTCAGCCTCCGGAAGATAAGGATATATTATAATAAATCATAATTCCATAAAATAATTTTTGTATTATAAAATAAATCCAACAGCTGGTGAAAGGGCAGTGTATTCTAAACGAACCGTAAAAACTGTTGGCTGCTCGGTTGTAATTTACACAGGTATTATTAACTTATATCATAGAAAAATATTGTGCAATGATGTTGAAGTTTTTTTCTATATTTACCTTTCCGGTAATTATGTTTGTGTGCCCGGGCAGAAGATATTCGATGTTATATTCAGAAATTTTTTTTATGCTTTCAATAAGCTGCCTGGGATTTCCCCCGGGAAAGTCCACTCTGCCAAAACTCATTTCAAACACCAGGTCACCGCAAAACATGGCTTTTTTATCTTTCCAGTAAATGCATACTGAACCTGGAGAATGTCCGGGAGTATGGATGATTTCGAGTTCGGTATTATTGACATTCCAGATTCCTTCGTTAAGTGGAATATTGTATTCTATCTCTGGAAAATCCATGCCTAACATGTTTGCAAATTCAGGACCAAATTGTTCTATAAAGGAGATTTCATCCTTATACATTGCAATCTTGACATCTTCTCTGTTGTTGAAGTGGACTGATCCTTCATAATGGTCGGGGTGACCGTGTGTATTCACAACGTATTTTATATCATCTGGATTGAGTCCGTCCTTTTTCATATTATCAAAAAGAAGATCAACATAATTTTTTAATCCAGGATCAATAAGGATATTCAGCGGTTCTGCAAGGTAGAATGTGTTGCAGTTATTTTCAAACATGCCTTTCCATATATATGCATATATTCCATCAGTAACTTTCATGGTTTTCTCCTGAACGATTTTTGAAAAATTTTTCAGGAGAAAACCATGAAAGCAAGCAAAATTTTATAATATTTACTGCGATGATTTAGAATTGAATTAATATTGAATCGAGGTATGTAATTTGCAGGAGAATGATCCTGAAAAATGATTGACCAGTTTTGGTGTTTGAAAATACTAGTAAAATAAAGCCAGCTTAGCTCAGTTGGTAGAGCATGTCACTCGTAATGACAAGGCCGCCGGTTCGATTCCGGCAGCTGGCTCATGCTGAGGGAAATTTCTAAATTTTTTTGAAAAAAAATAATAATAATGACTATTTCTGTTGACAGGTTTTATGTAATGGAATTATATGTCATTCAATAACAGAGAAAATAATTTTCCTGGTGATTATAGAGAGAGGGCCACACCTGTTCCCATTCCGAACACAGAAGTTAAGACTCTCATCGCCGATGGTACTGCAAGGGGGACTTTGTGGGAGAGTAGGACGTTGCCGGGTTAAAAATATAAAAAATGGGCGATTGCGCCTTTTTTTTATGCCCAAATTTTATAGTACAATATTTAAAACAGTATTAAGCATGTAGCTGACAGTAGCAATCCCTTCGGTTAATATTAACCCCCAGAAAATATTTATGAATATAAGCTTAAAGGCCATCCTTGAATAATAGAATGGTTGATTAGTACATATGTCATACAAGCAAGAATCTCAACGAAAACCATTTTTCAGGGCTGTGTAAAAACTGAATTACGGAAAACTGTCATGTGGAAGGGTATATACCTTGTTCTTCTCATAATCAAATGGTTTATTGTTGTGTTTTGTTCTGTTCAATTAATCGATTGACTTAAAATATTCAGTCGGTAGTGGTGGAAAAAAAATGGAAATTTTATGAAACTTCACACATGTGTATTGGCCAGTACGAGTGCAGGCAACTGTACTCTGGTATGGGATTCTACTAACGCTATTATGATTGATTGCGGACTGAATCCTTCATATACTGAGAAAGAAATGAAAAAACTCAGGCTTGATTACACTAATCTTTCAGGCGTTCTTCTAACACATCTTCATTCAGATCATGTAAATGATAATATGCTGAATAGAATTATTCAGAACCAGGTACCACTTATATGTCATTCAGATTTAAAAAAGCATTTTATCTGTAATTATAAATCAGCTTCAGTAGCCGACCAGATGAATCTTCTGAAAACTTTTGGAAATGAATGGTTTCTTCTGGATAATTTCGGAATTCAGGGATTCAGATTAAGGCATGATTCACCGGGAGGATGTTTCGGATATAAAATATATAAAAAAATTGATAACGTTACCAGAAAGCTAACAATAGCAACGGATACGGGATTCCCTGGAGAAGACGTTATTAGAAACTTTTACGATTCTGATGTAATCATTGTGGAGTCGAACCACAATGTTGAAATGCTCGAAAACTCAGGAAGACCTCTCTGGCTTCAAAAAAGAATCCGTAATGCTCATATGTCTAATGAGGAATGCTCCAGAGTAATTGATTTGGTAGTTTCATTTTCAACACGAAAACTTAAAAAGGTAATTCTCGCACATTTAAGTGATGACTGCAATACTCCCGAACTGGCATTAGGGGCAGTTCGTAAAAGGATTGAGAATAACGCTGGTGATTTCGAAATTTTACTTTCATATAAAAATATACCAAGTGAAAAAGTGAGTCTTTGATATATGATTCCTTTTCTATGGAGCCAAAGATTGACCGGCTGCGCTGATTTTTTTTGAAAATTCTATAATCTTGACAAAATCTTAAGATATGTTTTTATGTTCAAGAAATTATAGTTTTCGGTATTGATATGGTTGTATGGTGCTGCCTCTGGCGGTACCATACAACCATATTGAATGTCAGATGCAGGATGTATGGTTGGGGAAGTGATAATTGTTTCCCGCTTTTATCTCAAGAATTGGAGGTTCTAATGAGGTATTTTTTTTTAACGGTCAGTTTTATGCTATCTGTAACTATTGGTGCTTTTGCTGCTGGTGATGCCGGAAAATGTCAGGGAAAGTATCCGGTCGTGCTTGCGCATGGAATGGGTGGCTGTGAGGATATGCTAGAATTCTTTGATTACTGGTATGGTGTTGAAGAAGCTCTCAGAGAAGAGGGCGCAGAGGTCTGTACTGTAAGAATTAACTGTATGGACAGCACTGAAGCAAAGGCCAAGCAGTTGAGGGATCAGGTGATGTTTTATCTCGCAACACTTGAAGGGAGAACTGATGTAGACAACACAAAAATACACTACATCGGGCACTCTCATGGTACAATTTATGGTCGTTATGCAATATCTCTTCTTAGCGCGATTCAAAGATCAGCTGAACAGGTTGCATATGATCAGGAAAACCCTTCAGAAACACTCAAAAATCAATTAATCGATTATGATGCGGATTATATCGGTGAGAAAGGCAATGCTTATGATTTTACTTACATAGGGCATCACCATGAAAATGCCATTAAACCGTTTTCAGATTACATTGCTACTTATACCAGTGTTTCCGGAGTACATAAGGGAAGTTCCGGCCCTGACCTGGTATTAGAGATGTGTCAGCTCGCAGACAAAGTGATTCCCGGACCGGAAGGTAAGGGTGAAATTATGTTTGGAGATTTCATAAACTTTATCTATGGAATCATTGGTGATACTCCAGGTGCCAACAGCGCACAGAATTGTTATGATTTATCCACAGACTACATGCAAAATGTATTTAACAAAGCTGTAATCAATGTTGACGGAATTTATTATCAAAGTTATGTGTCATGGATAAAGAGAATGGCTCCTCAGCATCTTGGATTTGCTTTTCTTTGGCCGGCAATATACAATCGTGAAGGTGATAATGATGGTTGTGTTTCTGTTGATTCAGCTTCATGGGGAGAAGTTCACAAAGTGAATGGGGCATTTTGGGCCGCAGGTGTCGACCACCTGAATATTATTGGCCACTGGTATGGTTTCACTCCAGGGTATGATGCACCTTCAACATTTGTTGATATGGTAGCAGACTTGAGAAACCACGAATAAAAAAAAGTATAAGGCAGTCTGAAAGACTGCCTTATACGTTTAATAATTATACTTCAAAAAAATCTCGGAGTTATAAATGTCAAAAAGAAGTGTTGCAGCAATATTTGGAATATCAATATTATCAGCAATAACACTTTATGTTCTTTTTGGAAATAACCGGCATCATGATCAGACTCAATATATTTCAGATACAACCGGCAAAGTTAAATTGAAGGATATTAAAAATCATTTTACAAAAATTGATTTTAACAAAGAGAATTCAAAAGAGATTTTCTCAGAAGGTGTAGTTAATAAATATACTATTAAATTTTTTAAGTCACTTCAGATTAAATTCAGGAGTTTGGATTATGACTCTCATCTCAATTCCATTCATGATTATCTTTTTTCAAGAATGCCACACGATGAGGCAGAACAGCTTTATAAGCTATATGTTAAATATATCGGTTATGAGAAGGAGATGGCAGCCAGAATGCAGTCATGGGGAATGCCAAAATCACCTGAACATATGCTCGAAATGCTTTCACGAATACAAAAGTCTCAGTCTGATTATTTTGGGGAGGAAACAGCTGATATCCTTTTTGGTACAGAAATCAAGGCAAGAGAATATCCGATTAGGAGAAAAATAATAGTCTCTGATAAAGATCTCTACGGAAGGGAAAAAGAGGAAAAATTAAAAAAACTCAATCAGGATATGTGGGGATCTGAGAGTGAATCAGTAGGATCTCATAAAACAGATTATGACAATTACAGAGAAAAGCTTGATATTTATTCTAAAGACCTTCTGGAATTAACAGAAGATGAAAGAAAGAAGAAAATATATTCCTACAGGAAGAATTTTTTTAGTCCAGAGGCTGTTAAAAAAATGGAGGAAGTGGATAATTATATTAAAGAAGAAGAGCTGTCTGAAAAAAAATACAGGATGCATGAACAACAAATTTTATCTGATCTGAACCTTGATGAAGATGAAAAAAAACAGGCAGTTGAAGAGCTTCAGTCCAAATTTTTTGGTAAAGATGGGGCCGAGAGGTGGAGGAAGAGGGAAATCCTTAGGAAAGCTCTTCAAAATAAATAAATTATTCCTTTACTGCAATAATTATAAGCTGTAAGAGAATAATTAAAATAAATACCAGTATAATATAATTCCCGTATTTTGTGTAAAAACTTTTTTCAGACAGAAGTAAAAAAGTTCCTTCAATTATTTCGCGACTGAAAAGATTGGATTTTTTTACCACAGTACCATCTGCCGATATTATTCCGCTGATCCCGGTATTCGATCCTCTTAGCAGGTAACGTCGGTTTTCGATTGCCCTGAATATGGCAGCTTTAAAATGGATTTCAGGTTCAGATGTATCCCCGAACCATGAATCGTTTGCAATATTGATCAGGAATGTTGAGTCATTCACTACTGATTTTCTAATATAATCAGGGTATAATATCTCAAGGCATATTGAAACGCCAGTTGTGCCAAAATCGGTTTTGATTATTTGAAAAGTTTTTCCTTGATTGAATGAAGTTGGAGCAGTATAAAATTTTCCAAGTCCGAAGCCTGAGATCGATGATTCTGCAAGAGGGAGGAGAATTTGTTTGTCATAATGTTGTATTGTTTTATCCTTTGAAAAAAAGAATGCTGAATTAAATACTTCCTGACATTGTCTTCGCGTCCCTCCGCTAAGTAATGAATCATTTTTTGCAAGTACTGTATAAATAGATCTGTAAAGATTTTTTCGGATTATTGTGTTTGAATTTAATACGGTTTCCGGCCAGATATTTATTGTCGGTTGTCTCGAGTCCTTGTTCGTTAGTTTTAAATATGTATAAAATCTTGTTCTGAATCCATTGCTGAGCCATCTGTATTTTGGATCAAAATTACCCTGGATTATCCTGCAGTGATTTCTTTTTGAAAGAGGACTTTCTACCTGTTTTTGGATTTCCTTAATTTTGCTTGTTCCATAAAACAGCGGTGTTGTAATCAATAACAACAGTATAAAAGTTGATAATCCCAGCAGGGCTGTTTTATTGCAATTTTCTGAGGTTTTGTTAGTCAATATTTTCAGAAAAAATACTGAGGTTGAACTAATTGATGCAATAATAAAATCTAGTCCATATATGCCTGTTATATCTATTATCTGTATGAAATTTTTTAGTTCGGATAATGAATATGATGCGAGACCCCATGGAATATATATGGGTAATATTTCTTTTAAATAGTTGAATATTACCCAAAGGGCAGGAAGGGTAAGAGAAACAAAAAGAATGCTGTTCTTATAGAAAAAACGGACTGTTGCACTGAATGCTGCAAACAGTATTCCCCAGGGTAAAATCACAGCAAAAAACTGAATGATCAAAGCTATCGCAATTGTTTGTTCGTACTGGTATATAAGAGTTTTGATTAGCCACCAGCTCAGAAATCCCGAGGTTATTGCACCCCATGTAAAACCTGTTAGAAGAGATTCCCTGTACGAATTATTTTTTTGCAGTAAAAATAATAAGAACAAAGATAGAAAAGTGAAAGGCCACAAATGATTACTGTGAAAAGGAAGACAGTATGAAACAGATGATAACAGGATTAAATAAAATTTATTCATTCTGTCATTTATCCGGAACACTGATCATGTTAAAAGAAAATTATTTTTTAATAGAGTTTTTTTTGCTAATTAAGATTTCTTACTTTGGTCTGAGCATCTCAATGTATGCCTCAATCCGAGTTCTCATCTGCTCGATATCCTCAGGATTATATTCTGTCTCGAGTCTGAGAACCGGAATGTTGTATTTCTTGAGAAGATTATTTACACGTGGCAGCTCATAGTCATAAACAATGCAACCTTTAAGAACATGATATAACACACCATCAATTCTATAGTCCTCTATAATAGTTTTCAACCTGTGAAGTCTGTCTTCGTTGGGAGAAAACGTAGGGCAGACGCAGGGCATCATATATCTTGCAGCAAGGGCAGAAATGATTTCATTGTCGGATTTTTCGCTCATCCCCACCGGATCATATAGCAAACGATCTCCGGTGCATGATTCATCTATAACTGTTATCCCGCCCATCTCCTCTATAAGATTGTAAACCTTCCAGTTCGGGAAAATGGATGGCGAACCTGCAAGCAAAATTCTGGGAGACTCTGTATCAAAAATTGTTACATTCTTATCGAGTCTTTCTTCAAGTTCATCGTTTAGTTTAGACATTGCTTTTGTCCATTCCTGGGGAGCGCAGAACGAATAAGAGTTAACTGCAAGTGCCGCTTCGCGTCCGGAAATAAGGGGCTTGCTTGATTTTCTTATTTCAAGAAGTCTTGCTGCTTCTTTTTGTGCTTCTGCAATCATCCTGATCGATGATAAAACTTTTTTTTTGGTGATTTTTTGACCTGTAAGTTCCTCGAGTTTTTTTCTGAGTACTTTTATCTGTTCAACCCAGATTCTTCTTGTAAAGTCAGTTTCTTTGACATGGGGAACTTCGAGGGTCCATACATTTTTATATTTTGAAATTTCTTCTCCAAGTTTTCTTATCGAATCACATGTTGTTGGAACAATTACAGTTTCACATTCTTCATAAGGTATAAGTATCTCTCCGGCAGTTAATCCAAGTGATGATTTTGCAACCAGACATGAATCTCTCGGTATCATTTCTTCGCCGATAGTTGAACTCTCATAGCATCCGGCAGAAAGTTTTACCGGTACTGCTCCTGCTGCATAGATTAATTCCTCGGGAACCATCATGCAGTATATACCAATCTTTTTTCTTTCGCATATTTCTGCCGGTAATTTGTTTTTGACAAAAACAGATCTCATTAAATCTATAAAGTAGTTAAGTGATTTAGGTATATTTTCAGTTTCTTCAATAGAGCTTAGCTCTCGTTCGGCAGATAGTGCGATACGTTTTCTCAATTGTTCTCTTTGCTTAACTAAACGGTTGTCTGTATTCATTTTTTTTTACCCTTTGAATTCTTTCTGCTCTTTACTGAATCTGTTTCTTTTCGATTTATATATTGTTTTACCCAGATATGTTGCATAGAGGGCATCGTCTTCTGGACAGAACTCTATACAACGCAGGCAGTAAATACAGTCAGGGAAAAGAACGTCACTGTTATTTCTCTCTTCAAATACTTCCTGTATTTCCATAGGACAAACATTGTAGCAAATGCCACATCTTGTGCACCTGTCTGGATTTTTTTTCAATTTTGCAAAACCGATTTTGTCATAAAACGAAATAAGTAGTGACATTGGACAATAGCAGCAAAAAAATCTTCTTTTAAAAAAAGAGCCAACAATTGTCAGGGATGTTATAAGTGCTCCAAGGACAGACATGACAAGTGCAGTAGTTGTACTGAAGTCAACACCTACTCTTTCAGGTGTCCCTCCTATTATAGGCATTATGTAACGGGCCGGGCAAAGAGAACAAAAAGGTGTTCGCATATCTCTTGCTATTTCGGGTGCAAAAAAAGGATAAGCAACCCAGAAAGGAATTGCAATTATAAGAAAAATCCATTTAAGAGAACTCAATCCTCTTCTCAGTCCGGATGGAAATCTGATATAATTAATGCCAATCTTTTTTCTCATCCAGTCCATGCAGTCGTGAAGGAATCCCAGAGGGCAGAACCATCCGCACCATACAGGACCAAGCATTATAACCAGCAATGAAAAGAGGAAAAAAGTCAAAGCAAACTCTGTCCAGAGTTCGCGCTGAATTGTATCCTGTAAAGTGTAAAGATAACATATTCCTCCGATTTTTTGTCCAGTGAAGTTACATGAAAACGTAGGAAGAAAATTACCAAGGTAGAGACCGTATAATCCTCCAAAAGTCAGTAAGAAAAATGAAACAGTCATTATAATCCATCTAAGTCTTGCCAGTGTCATGTTATTTCCATATGTTATTTTTTGTAAAAATAGATGTGCTGATTTTATCTCTTCGATATTTAATGAAGAATCTAATAAGAGCAATCAAAATGATTATTCCGGTGATGTTTATTCCCCATGAAAGGAGAATCCCTTCGTATGATCTGTATTCCGGCCAGGGTGGATCCACTATCATCTGAAGCGTTGCGACATGAATTGTTTTATTGTCAGGATGTTCTGCGATATATAAATATTTTTCGAATGAGTATTCTTTATTTCTTCCTTCAAGTGGTACTGATGTAAATTTGCCATTCTTATCAGTTTCCAATTGTTTTTGCCATTTATTTTCAGTTAGGATCGTTATTTTACATCCAGGCAAAGGTTTTCCTTTATAAGTCACCATCATATCATATTCCCTGTGTGAAATCTGGATAGAACCAATGTAGCGTGATGCTGATGCAGGGGTTATTTCCAGGCCGATGTTTGGCAGAACAAAGGAAGGATTTTCGATTCGTTCAGGATTACCGTTTTTGTAATGTGCAAATATAATTTTAGGATAAAATATTTTTGAGCCTGTTCATGATCTTCTTTTTCCCGGTATGTAATAAAGGACCATAAGAAAAATTACAATCCCAAGTCCAATTATTATGAAAAAGAAACCAGGATCATATGTTTCAAAGATAAAGACCTGTGGATTAATATCATTGCTTTTTTTTACTTCGGATCGATTGCAGACTGTTGTAGTTTGATTTTCTTTTTTCGTTTTATTTCTTTTTTCAATCTCGACATGTAGAAATCTGCCTGCAACAAACAGAGGATTCATATAACTGAGTTTGTATTGATTTGATTTTTCTGAAAGTTGCAAACTACATTGTCTTACGTGTCCCTTCATTGATGAATGTTCTGGATATATCTCAAAGACTATATCTTCAACTTTAAATAGATGAGATTCTATTTCTATAATTTTTCCTTTTTCAATCGGTATTCTTTTATGTTCTGCTATAGTGAATGTGAAGAAATGTCCTGTCAGTATTATAATAAAAAGTAAATGGACTGCTGAAGGAATTACAAGTTTAAAAAATGTACCCTGGAAATTTTTCCTTTTTTTAATAAGGAACTTTAATCGGTTAATTGTACATACTATTGTATTAACAGTCAGCAGCGAAAGTACTATGTAAAGCATAATGACCCACCAGGTCATTGATGGTGAGCTGATATTATCCGATAACCATTTTTGAAATGGGACAACATCCATCTTTTCATAGTATTTATAAAACCTGTATGAATACAATGATCCTGTAATAAAAAGTGCTGTCGCGGAAATCAATAGCCAATAAGTCAGTTTTACACTACCAAGGAAATCATGTATCCTTTTCATATTATACCTCTGCAATAAGTTTCAGTAAATTTCCTGCTGGTGCAGCAAAGCCAAAAAACAAAAGAATCAAACCTCCAATTGCTGCATAACCTGCTCTTGACCTCAGGTTCCACGATTGCATGTAAACAAGATGAATGTAGCATGCATAAAAGCACCATATCGCAGCTGACTGCATATGAACATATACCCATTGAAATGTCATAGCCCATCCTAAAAAACACCAGACAGCTCCGGTTACCTGCCCCGCAGTGTGCATTATAAAGCCCGTTATGAGGAGTGTGTGAAAATTTACGGATTCCTCTCTGTTGAAAAAGTATAAGAGTCCATACCATGCTCCCAGGTAAAAGCATGCATGGCCGAATACTATAGTTATGTGGAAAAGGGTTGACCATATTGAAATTTTGTTTGGTCCGAGTACTCCTGGTGCTGAAGATTCAAGAAGTGCGATTGCATAAAAAAAACAGGGAAGAATAACTGCTGATTCGGCATTCGATTCTTTCTGTCTGGTTACTATATAGATAATAATAATTGATATAAAGAATGGCAGGAGGTGAACAGCTGTCAGGAAGTGAGGAAACATGAATTCACCGCTTGAAAAGCCTCTTAATAATAAATAAAAAAAATTTAATACAGCTGCAAGAATCAGAAATAATTTTGTTCCTCTGCTTCGGTTGAGGATGTGCAAACAAAGCGATAAAAGGTATGTAATTGCGGTTGAATAGAGCAGCGCGGTGTTGGACGAGATCATTATATTACCTCATATGTATATTTTATAAAAGGATTACGTTGTATGAAATAATTTATAAATATATCCAGTCAATATAAATTAATATTTTGTAGTATTTTGTAGTAATGATTTGTTCTGAAAATTTTGTAGGAATTTTCCTATGAAGAAGTTATTTCTTTATAGTTGGAAAGATAACATATATTATCTCAGTTTTTTTATGACATTTCCCATTCCCGTTGTTTGGAGTGGAGGAAATTGATTCAATATTAAACAAGATTAAGATGAGGAACAGTTTATAGAGCAGAAGTTTTTTTCAGACTGTAGGAAATCTGGGTGTAGGTTCCGGGGGGAAATTATTTTCTGTTGTAATAATTTTATGAATGCCAGACTTAACAGGTTTTGGTTTTGTATCGATATTTTATTTTTAGTACAATATTTATTTTCTTTGTTTAAGAAGAAATTGTCTTAAAGAAAATTTCTTTTACGTTCAAGACAAAATTGACAGGATTTATTTTTTATACAGTTATTGACTTATCATATGATATATATATTTATTGAAACAACAAAGAAGCAGAAATTATGAATTACTGTTATTGTTATAAATTCTTACAGATACAGTGAGATCGAAAACCTTGAACAAGGGAATCTCGGTAAATTAATGTTTTCACTTTCCCTTCTGGGTATAACCTCAGATGAAATTATGAGTTTTTATCTGTAATCTTTAGAGGTACCCATGATTTTGTAAGTTAAGCTTATATACTATTTCTAAATTGTCCTGATAATATATGATCAGGTTTTACGATCTCCCTCAATTATCCTCCCAGGAATCCCTCCATGCCAGTGGAGGGATCTGGGATTTTTTTTGCCAATTTATAAAGAAGTAATTCAATATTTTTATTCGTATTTATTCCAAACATATTCAGTATTTTTTCCTAAAAATACTTTTTGGCGCAAATGAAAGAATATAATTATCACCGCCGGTGATAATAGAGTTTTTTCTTCTGCAACAAAGTTTAGGAATAAACACTGAAACTTGTTCATTTTAGTGCAAAAAAAGTTTTAAGTAAACTCTGTTTTTTTATTGTAAATATTATGCATGGTAATTATCACGCCTTTTATTATAAAAAATATGAATTTCAGCATATATTCTTAAAAATTTTTTTTGTATATACAGAGAATATTTAAACTCTAATAAAGTTTAGGAATAATCGCTGACGAAAAAAATAAAAGAGGCCAAACAATGAAAAGAATAAGTATTGTTTTGATTTCGTTAGTTTTGTTTTATTCATCTCTTCTTATTGCAGGCGAATCGTCCGGAAAAGTAACAAACCTCAACATGGAATTGATTGAAGCTGTAAAAAAATCCGATTTGCCGGCAGTAAAAAAGTTAATCCGGAAAGGAGCGGATGTCAACAGCACAGATAAGACAGTTAAAGAAGAGGGGGATTTCGTTCAGCCAACTGCTTTAACTATTGCACTTCTCAGAAACGATACCAGGATGGCTCGTTATCTGCTTTCCAGAAAAGGCAAGTGGAGATATGATACTTTACATAACTGTGCAATGAAAGGCTATATCAATGGCGTTAAACTTCTCGTTAAAGCCGGAGCGGATTATAACCGTTGTGATCTTGGTGGTGATCTTCCGGTAACTTATGCGGCCGACAATGGGCATGTTGAGATTGTAAAATATCTTTTATCATTAAAATCATCAACAGGTATGAATAGCCCTGAGCAATTGATGCTGAAAGCAAAAAACAATGCATTACAAAAGTATGGGATTGTCTATTCCGTAAAGGGAAAGTTTACAGGAGGAGAAAGATTATTTGAAAACGAATTTATACTTCATTTTAAATCCGGAAGGAAAAAAATAAATTTTATAACTGATAATTTTAAAGGTGATCTTGGAAATTATGTTTTTTTTACTGAAAAGGATGGCGGATTTCTGTTTAATAAAAGACTCAGGTCAAATAATTTTACAGTCACGTATGGAGAAAAAAAGGCTGTTGATGAAAATACCGGAATTGAAAAGAAAGTAAAAAGGATTATCAATGTAGAGCTTACCAGGTAGTTAGATTTTGAAGCACATCTTTTTTATAACATATATATTATGCAGCCTTTCTTGATGTATAATATATATGTTGCCATATTTCTATAAGGGCTTTTTGAAAAATACGTTTGATTATGTTATTGTTTCAATCAGTGGTTTTATATCGAACACTTCTACAGGCTTATTTAAGAAAGACAAATGCCTGATTCCTGCCATCCGGTCAATAAATTCTTCTCTGGAGTATCCTGTCATAAAAATAATTGGTATCTTTTCTTTTGATTGAATTTTAATGGCAGCATCTATACCGTCAATTTCACCTGCAAGGCATATGTCCATAAGTATCACATCAGGAAGAGTTTCAGCAGATGTTATCACTGCTTCTTCTCCGGTTGTAACAATGGCGCATACTTCATAGAACTCGAGTTCAAGCTCCAGTTTGAGATATTCTGCAATCAGCACTTCATCCTCAACTATCATTATCCGGATTTTTCGGGTCATCTTAGATCCTCGTTATGTGATTATAATCATCAATTTCAATATGCCATTTCAGTCCCCGGTTTGTGCTGTAGTCAATTTTCCCCTTGAGTTGATATTCAATAATAGAAAATACGTTCTGCAGACCAACTGTTTTACAGTTTCTAAGGTTAAAGCCGACCGGTATACCTACACCAGTATCAGAAAAATCAATAATTATCAATTCATTTTCTTTATACATACTGATAGATACTTTTGCTTCTTTCTTTTCCGGAAAGGCGTATTTTATACTGTTGGTAAACAATTCATTTAGTACAAGTCCAAGTGGAATTGCAGTGTCGATTGTAACAGGTATTTTTTCGAGGGAGAGATTTAATGAGATAGGAAATCCTGTATTGTAGCTTTTAATCAGTAGATTGGAGAAATCCGAGATGTATTCATCAAGAAAAATCTCTGATAGATTTTGTGATTCATATAGTTTTACATGGACAAGAGCCATAGCCTTTATTCTCGATACGATATCCCTGAATGCATTTTTTATAAATTCACTGTCACTGCGTCTTGCCTGCATAAGCAGCATGGATGATATTACCTGCATGTTGTTTTTTGTCCTGTGATACAGTTCCTTGATAAGTGTGTTCTTCTCATTTATGCTTTGTTGTAGTTTCTTTTCTGTATGGATTCTGTCTGTAATGTCATGGATTGTTCCATCAGAAATAAGTATCTCACCAGAATTATTTATTTTGTTTTGACATGTTTCGAAAACGTATCTTGTTGATTCAGAATTTTTAGAAATAATTCGGTGTTCGATTTCATACGTTGGCATTTTTTTTTCAATAGATTCAGAAAATGCTCTGTTGACGTCATCAACATCTTCAGGGTGAACAAGTGTTAGGAATTTATCATATGATGGTATAAACTGACCAGGTTCAAAACCGAATATCCTGTAAGTTTCATCAGACCAGATTAGCAGATTTGTTCTATGATCAAGTTCCCAGTAACCGAGGTGTGCAATGCTCTGTGATCTATTGAGGCGCTCTTCGTTTTTACGTATAACCATTTCCTGCTGCTTTAATTTTATTTGAATTCTGGACATAACAACACCAAAAATGATAAAGATCAAAAGGAAAAGATTCCGCGAAAATAAGGAGGCAGGGGGAATGTTGGAAAACATCAGGTCAAGCAATGTGGATTCATTATTATAAAAGACAAGATAATCCATAATAGAATGAATGATCCATAAAAAGCAGGCCGTAAGGATTGATATATTGATAAAATATGTTGTATTCCTGTAATCTTCTGTTTTATCCATCATAAAAAAAATTCGCGCAGGTTTTACATATGTCAGAAGGTCACATATCAGTAAAAGAATGTATGCGGTTATTATGTGTTTTATTACGACAAAGTTGACCCATGATATTGCAACATAATTATTGATGAGATCAGGGAACCATGGTGGGGGATTTAATGATACAAGCCATCTGAAAACCAAATAAAAACCACTTGCACTGAAAATCCTGAAAGGGATCTCAACAATATACATATTGTATATATTTTTGATTTTATGACTTCTCCTGTAATCAGACCAGAATCCATGCCATACGATCCACAGTGTGTATACTGGAACAGAAAAAATTATTCCATAACCATCTGTTTCCCACAACCACCACATAGTCTGGCAGCCACCGGCTAATGCGGAAATCAGTCCGTATTTCCATCCCCAGTGGATTGTTATTGTCAGGGGAAACAGCAGCCCAAACAGAATGTTGACCTGAAAGTCCTGAAACTGGATGAAACTTACAGAATAAAAATTTACCAGAAAGCCCGTTAATCCAAAAAAAACAGCTGATAGTATTTTTCTCAAAATGATTTTATCAAATTTTTTTGTTGTTATCATAGCAGTCAGTTTTTTTTACAGAAATTTTTTAATTTCTGTAAAAAGCTCAGGAATAAATACCGTTTTTAAAAACAGTATTTATTGTATTATAGCCTTAATCTGAATTCAGGTAAAGGTTATTTTAATTCTGATATCAAATATCGAATCAAGAAAATAATCTCTGCATTGATAAATAACTGCTTGCATTATGATGATTAAATTTGTATAATCGTCTTTGCCTATGTGTAGAAGAGTTTTCTGAATTCAATATATTTACCTTTCTATATATATCTTCCCTTTGTGTCTTATAAACATTTCATTGATTGAAGTCTTAATAAAATTTTTTAGTGGCGGAGATAATATGAAAAAAGAAATTACAGTCATAAGCGGGTGTGACAGCGGTATTGGCAGGGCAGTAGCTGAATTACTTGTTTCAAAAGGCGAAACTGTGGTAGTATCCTATCTTAGAGACAATCCTTTTATTTCGTGTAATAATTGTTTTTCATATAAGATGGATTTTATGGTAAAAAGCGATATTACAAAATTTATCAAAAATGTGAATGCCCTTTGTTCAAAGGACTATTCAATAAAATGTCTTTTCAATAATGCAGGTACAGCCACTGGTGGCCCAATAGAGGATTTAGATATGTCTGTTTATATGGATGTTTTCAGAATAAATTTTTTTGCACATATCGAAATAATCCAGGGTTTCATCCCCATATTAAAAAAATCCAGGGGGTTGATTATTAATAATGGTTCAATGGCAGGCAGGGTTGCTCCCCCCTTTATGTCCCCATATGCATCATCAAAATATGCAATGGAAGGTTTTACTGATTCTCTCAGACGTGAGATGAAACCGTTCGGAATAAGAACTGTTCTGCTTGAGCCGGCAAGTGTTGCAACCCCAATCTGGAACAATGCCAAGGAGGTGGACAGATCGTTCGTAAGTGATGTTTATAGGGAATCAGTAAACGAATTTATGGAGACATTTGTTGAGTCCGGAAATTATGGGCTTTCTCCTGATGTTGCAGCACAGAGAATATACAACATTATGCAAAAAAAGAATCCGGCGCCACGTTATATTATTTCAAAAAAATGGCTTCTGTCATATCTTCAAACCATGGCTCCAGACAGGCTTATGGATTATATTGCCCAAAAAGTGTGCAGTGTGAATTACTGATCCATAGTATTATAATCAAAATGACAGAAATAAGAAACCATATGCTGACTTTTATCCATAATTACAAAAAAACGGCTATTGTATATGGAGATAGCACTGTATCCTATTCTGAATTAATAAGGATAATAAAATCCTATACTGGTTTGTTTATTTTACAGAAAGGTGAAAGGGGAGCTATCTTCTCAGAGAACAGACCCGAATGGATTTATTCATTATACTCTATATGGCTTAACAAGGGAATTGCAGTACCTTTGGATTATAGCCTTCCAAAAAAAGAATTGCTGAAGATTATTGAAGATTCAAAACCATCTTTTTTTTTCTGTTCCCGCTCTGAAGAAGATAATCTCAGAAATTTGCTTGTTGCTGCCGGGCTCAATTCCAGTGTAATTATTTTTGAAGATATAATCATATCAGATAATGAAGTTGCTGCTGAAGATATAATAATTGATTATTCTGATGAAACCGCACTTCTCATGTATACCTCGGGAACCACAGGTGAACCAAAAGGAGTAATGTTATCATATGATAATATTATGACAAGTATAAGGGGAATCTATGACCTTCGTATGATAACTGAAAATGATAGAATGGTTGCATTGCTTCCTTTTTATCATATTTTTCCTCTTCAGGGGGGAGTAACGGCCCCTCTTTACGCCGGAGTTACCATACATTTTATTAAAACACTTCAGGCAAATGAAATACTAAAAGTTTTAAAGAAATACCGTATAACCATGTTTTTGGGTGTGCCCCGAATTTATGAGATGTTTCATTCTGCAATTATAGAAAAAATAAACCGATCTGTGACTCTGAGAATAATACAGAAATTATTGCGGAAATCAGGACTTCGTATGCCAGGCAGGATAATTTTTTTTATGATTCACAGAGCTTTTGGAGGTCATATTCATTCATACCTGACAGGTGGAGCTGCTATCGATCCTGATGTAATGAAAGATCTTGTATCTCTTGGTTTTCGTATAGTTGAAGGTTATGGGGCAACTGAGGCAGGACCCCTAATTGCATTCAATCCCTTTTCAAAAGTAAAGCCTGGATCTGTTGGCCTCCCCATGCCCGGCACTGAAGTGCAAATAAGGAATGGAGAAATAGTGGCCAGAGGTAAAAATATCATGAAGGGATATTATGGCAGGCCTGATTATACTGAAAATGTAATGAAACACGGATGGTATCATACCGGTGATTCAGGATATTTCGATAAAGACAGGTATCTTTATATTACCGGAAGAATTGATGAAGTGATTATTCTTTCAAATGGCAAGAAGCTGTTTCCTGCAAGTATTGAAAAGTCTTTAATAGAAATAACGTCATTGATAAAAGAAGCTGGAGTTGTGCTCTATGATAATATTTTAACCGCTGTACTGAATCCAGATTATACGGCATTTGATACTGATAAAGAAGATGAAATCGAAGAAGAAATAAAAATACAGGTCGTTGATAAATATAATTCTTCAGTCCCGGATTATCTTAAAATCAGAAGATTCAAAATTACGGTAAGTGAACTTCCAAGAACAAGGCTTGGAAAACTGAAGAGATATCTTTTATCTGACCTTGTAATCCCAAAAACAATCTCTCGAACTTTAGATGATGAACCGGATTACATCGAATACAGGCTTATCCGTGATTATCTTAAAAAGCTTAAAAGCAGGGAAGTCTTTTATAACAACAGATTTGATTTCGATCTTGCTCTTGATTCTCTTGATATGGTTGAGCTAATATCATATATCGAGAGTGTTTTTGGTGTAAAGATTGCCCCGGAATATTTGGCTAAATATTCAACCCCAAAATCTCTCGCTGAATTGATAAGAATGAGTAAGACAAGGATTAAGAATGCAGATATTGATTGGAGAAAAATACTAATAGATGAAAACAAAGAGAGCCTGGCGGGAAAACGGCTGGGGGTCAGGCTTACACACCTGGCGCTTGACAGGGTAGTCAGCAGGTATTTTAATCTTGAGGTATCCGGAATAGCTGACATGCCAAAACAGCCTTTTATTATTGTTCCTAATCATCAAAGTTATATTGATGTTCCTTTAATTGGGTCTGCAATGCCTCTTGAAACAGTGAGAAATACATTCTTCATCGTTAAACAGAGTCGCATAATGTCAAAGTTTGTTGCCATGTTCACCCTCAACAGAAATATTATTGTTGTCGATGCAGAGAAAAATGTCAGAGAGTCGATGCAGAAAGCAGCAGCTGTTCTTCTTGCAGGGAAAAATATCATGATTTTCCCCGAAGGGATAAGAACCCGTGATGGGAAAATACAGCCATTCAGAAAATCCTTTGCAATTCTTGGCAGTGTGCTTTCTGTTCCAATCGTTCCTGTTGCTGTTACAGGCGCATATGAATCAATGCCTCCCGGAGCTGTTTTCCCGGGAAAAGGGAGTGTAAAAATTCATTTTGCTCCTCCGATTTATCCTGAAGAAAAGAATGTGGATGATATAGTTGATGAGACTATGGATATAATTAAAGCTTTGATGTCTTCCGGAAACTAAAAGTTGTGTCTGTACTATCGAAGAATTCAGATGATATAAGATTTGCCAGAGATATTATTTTCAGACGTTAGTAGAGATATGTAATAAAATGGGGGTAATAAAAAGGGACATGATCCATAATCAGAATCATATCCCTCAGAATTGTCGTTAAAAAATTCTGTATGGTCAGATAATGGTTTTAACGTTTATTGCTCTTGAACCCTTGTCGGATTCTTCAATTTCGAATTCAACCCTGTCACCTTCATAAAGGACTTTGAAGCCTGAGCCTTCAATCCCTGTGTGATGAACAAATACATCTTTTCCTTCGTCTCTGGAAATAAAGCCAAAGCCCTTTTTGTCGTTAAACCATTTAACTGTTCCTGTTTGCATTAAAATACTCCTGTAAGGTAATTCAGCGGTAGAAAGTTCCGCCTTAAGCCTGTCAAATCCGCAATTAACTTAAAACTGATTGTAATTCAGGCAAGAAAATCGGTGGGTTATTAAAGCTTTTTCACAGCCATTAAATCATGCAGCCGGTTTGTGTCAATGACTATAAAGAAAATATAGTGTCAGTCCCGATCTTTTTTTTATTGACACTATATATTTATTATTTCATCTGATTATATAATTCTCAGGGCGGGGTGAAATTCCCCACCGGCGGTGATCCTTAAAGGAAAGCCCGCGAGCGCCTGCAAACGGCAGGGTCAGCAGATCTGGTGTGATTCCAGAGCCGACGGTTAAAGTCCGGATGAGAGAGAATGATTGCATCTGTTTCCCTTCAGAGGATTAACTGCGCAGATTATCATCTCATACCCTGAATATTGAAATAACCTAATATAACAGGGAGAAATTATGAACAGACCACTTCTATCAAGATTCGGAAATTCGGAAAAAAGAATTACAACAGCTGTAGAGTATCTCAAAGCCGGTAAGGGAGTTCTTCTTGTGGATGATGAAGATCGTGAAAACGAGGGGGATATTATCTTTCCTGCGGAAACAATCACAATTGATCAGATGGCAATGCTGATAAGACACTGCAGCGGAATCGTTTGTCTTCCGATGACTGATGAAAAAATGAAACAGCTTGATCTGCCGGACATGGTTGATAAAAATACAAGCGCAAACAGAACAGCCTTCACTGTTTCGATAGAGGCTGCAACCGGAGTAACAACCGGCGTATCTGCATCTGACAGGGTAACAACAATAAGAACGGCAGTTTCTGAAGGATGCAGACCTGATGAACTGAACAGACCCGGGCATGTTTTTCCTCTCAGAGCTGCACCTGGAGGAGTTTTTTCCAGACGCGGCCATACTGAAGGAACTGTGGATATCATGAGGATTGCCGGATACAAACCCGCCGGAGTACTCTGTGAACTTACCAACGAGGATGGAACAATGGCACGCTTGCCGGAAATAATTGTATTTGCTGAAAAAAATGATTTAACCGTGCTCACAATTGAGGATATAGTACACTACAGAAAAATGAATGATAAGCAGGGAATATAACCGGAGCCGGAATGGCTCCGGTTATATTCCTGGTGAAAATGGAAAATTCTATGAAAAGAATATTTTTGATATTTGTTACAATAATTGTTTTTTCGTACGGTTCTTCTTTTTCTGATGAGGATGTGTGCTCAGGTGTTAGCATGCAGACTCTCCAAAAGCACCTGCCGGTTGGCACATATGATATTGTGTCAAAGAAAAAAAGAAACGGTCTGTGTGAAATTATCATCAAAATAGGAGGAGGGCTTGTACCGGTATATGCCTGTGGTGATTATGTTCTTGCAGGCAAAATGTATTCTGATGGTGTAAATCTTACTCAGAAAACAATTAATTCTATTCATAAAAGAAAACTGAAAGCTAATCTTCAGCTGATTGAAAGCAGTGTCCTTTTCCGCTACAGACCCCCCAACGACTGTACTGCTGTCTATGTTTTTACGGATCCTCTGTGTCCGCACTGCCATGATGCTGAAAAGGAACTCAGGAGGTTTGCAGATAAGAACCGCGTTGAATTCAGGTTTATTCTGACCAGTGTACACGGCAAAAAGGCTGAGGTAATGTGTATTGATGCAGCCTGCAGAAAATTTAATTATGGTGATTATCTTTCATCCGGATGGAGAAAGACAGAGTCGAAGAGGTTTAACTGTCCGGAAGGAAAAAAATTATATGATCTTGGAGAAAAGGCGTTTGATTCACTTGAACTGGAAGGAGTTCCTTCCTTTGTCTTTGATGATGGAAGAAGGTATTCAGGTTCAGATTTAAGCAGGTTGAGAGATATTCTTTCTGATTACAGGACTGATAAAAAGAGTGAAAATAAATAATCAGAAAGGTGTTTTGCTTTTCAGCATTTCCAGATCATTTTTTTCTGAGTGAGTTCTTTCCTCTTTTACGCAGGTATCTTCATCGCATTTTGGAAGTTTCACTGCCTGCTTTGTAGTTTTTTTTTCGGTATTTGTCTTCAGTGAAGATCCGGTTGCTTCATGCTGTATCTTCTCAGCAGTTCCGGGATTTTTTTTCATACGGGTGTCTTCATCCTTCATAATGAAAAGTAATATCAGGCTGATACATGCCATCAGCAGGGCAATAATTTTTTTCATCATTAATCTCCCATAGTCTAATATTTTACGATTTGTTTTTGAGGTCAAACTGTTTATTCGATTCACGATATTTTTTTCTGTCAGTAATTGCTGGAGCATGAATGTTTTTTGCTTTCCTGTTTCTTAATTTTCAGAGAACGATAAAAGTTATTTAATGAAATCAAAAATACTGAATCGTTCAGGTTGTCTTATTGAAAAAATTTTCCATTACATCTTTCAGTTTCTGATTGAGGTTGTTTTTTTTAGGCAGGTTATTATGGTCAAGGTAGAGTTTTCTGTTGATTTCAATCTGTATCCAGGGAAGGGGCTTGCCCCCATAGTGTGATGTAATAAAACCGCCGTTGAATGGCTTATTTATTCTGATTTCATCTTCACTGAGACCGGCGCATTCCACGAATGATTCTTTCAGCTTTTGGATGAGCTCAAATGAGGCCGATCTGCCATTTGCGTTAGCAAGACAGACAGCGGGCCTTGGCTGTCCGGCGTTGGGTGATATAATAGGTGCTGTATGATTCATTGAATGACAGTCAAAGCAGGCAATAATTTTATTATTCGCAAGATGTTTTGTGAGCATATCATGCCAGGGGTAATAATATTTGTTTAGTAAAAGAGATACAAGGTCAGGCCTTTCTTCAATATCTATGGTGTAGATCTTCCTTTTGAAACAGGTAAAGTTTTTTATAACACCGTCAGCGCATAGAGGTGGAAGAGAATCCGGTTTCCTGTTAAGATCAACATAAGGTCTCGCAATATCGCTTTTTATTATATGGTCTGATATATCATCAAAATCATAAAGCTCCTGAGTGAATGGATCAATATCCTGTATTATATCATATAACGTTAAAATATTGATATCCTTTACCTCATCGGGAATGCCTGTGCCTCCGTGAGGAACTGAAAAAAGAAAAGGCAGTTTCAATCAAGACCTCCGGCAATACCGTCGCTGCTGATTTCTGCCCCTCCCTGAAATCCGCGGCCTGTCTGTTTTTTCAGTACTGCGTGTATTGCTCCCAGATAGAATGAATAATCCTCTCTTCTGTCTATCCTGTATCCGTTTTCTTCGAGATGAGTTATAACTTCCGGCGGGAAACGATTAGCCTCAATGCTTACCCTTCCACCCATTGAACAGTGCAACCTTGGCAGAAGCATTGCCTCGCTTATGGGAAGATGTTCATCTATTACATGGATAAGAAACTGTGCAATTGATGATAGAATTCTTTCACTCCCCGGACTTCCAACTGCCATCCAGACTTCATTTCCGGCATAAATCAGGGTAGGTGCAACAGATGCCCATGGATTAGCATTCGGCCTTAGGTAGAAAGGATGCGCAGGAAGGGAATAGTCAAAATCAAGAAGATAGTTATTATAAAGAAAACCTGCCCCCTGAACAGCTGCCTTGCTGCCGTATACCCTTTCTATTGATTGCGTGAGTGATACGGCTGTTCCGTTTTTATCAATTACAGAAAGGTGAGTCGTTTCACCTCTCAGTTCGTCCATGGATTCCCTTACAGGAAGGGGCATTCCTGCTGAATTAATTATTTCCTTTATTGACGCATGGCAGAATTTTTTGTTGAGAATATCCATGTCTGCAATTTGCGCGTAAAAGTTAGGGTCATACGGACGGTCATTACGTTCAAGGATTGCCTTACGGAATATTTCACATAGGAGATGAGCTCTTCTTTTCTCATCAGTTCTGAATGTTGCAGGAGAGAGATAGTTAATCATCATGAGTGTATAAAGCAGAGAACGTCCTGCTCCGGGAGGAGGCATCGAATAAACCGGCAGTCCTCTGAATTTTCTTCTGAGAGGCTTCCTTTCTATGGGCCATGGAATGAGGGCCAGATCGTCAAACCTCAAAAGACCTCCATGTTCTCTCATGTCAGAATCAATCATCTTTGCAATTTTTCCTGAATAGAAACTTTTAACACCTGTTTCTGAAATTGTTTCAAGTGTTGAGGCCAGTTCTTTCTGAATAAAGGTTTCGCCCGGGACGGGTGGAATCTCTTCCCTGAAAAAATATTTCATACCTGATCTTGATTCAACTTTTTCGAAGTTTTCTTTTTCACGTTTTAACAGGCTGTGTTGTAATTCAGTTATACGGTATCCCACTGAGGCTGTTTCAATAGAAGGACTGACAATCATATTCCAGGGAAGGGTGCCGTATTTTTCATGAACATAGAAAAGGGTTGCAAGAGTAGAGGGTACAGTCGTTGCTCGATAACCATAAGATTTGTCATATTTATATATAGAGTTTACATGTGCAAGGGAAGGGGCGCGTGACGAACCGTCAATGGCAATGACTCTGTTTTTATTTCCAATGAGCATCATTGTCTGTCCGCCAAGGCCTGAAGCCTGAGGTTCACATACTCCAAGGGAAAGAGCTGCGGTGCATGCAGCATCCACAGCATTTCCACCCGCATTGAGAATTCTTATACCGGCCAGGGTTGCATCAGGAAATGCAGTGGATATCATCCCGTTAGATGATTCTGACCATTTGCAGTCACCAGAAGGCTTGAATGAATTCTCTATGTTATCAATATTTATCATTTTCCCTTTTTCAGCTCAAGGATGAGCAGTGCAAGAAGTGATGCGCGTTCAGGAAGGCTGTGACGCAGAATAAATTCCCTGTGTTCTGTTTCAAAAGCGCCAACTGGCCCCAGTCCGTCAACGATGGTTTTTGATTCATCTGCACTGCTGATATCAGAAGAGCTCCAGCGGTGTTCTTCAAGTATTCTTATATCAAGGTCATTGCTTATTCGTTTTATTGATCTGAAAAGGTGTTCTGTTTCATCGGTTTTTATTACCGGCAGTCTTCGTATACCGCCCTCGACCCTGAACCTGCATGAAGAGGCATTTGATTTCTTTACAAGCAGCCTTATCCTGTCGTCAATTTTTTCTGCCTTTTTTCTGTCATTGAAACGGATACTGAATGAAACCTCTCCTTCTGCAAAAATTTCCGCAATGTCACTCCTGAGCTCTACAGATCTTGGGGTTATTACTATACCGTTTTTTTCATCGGTCATTTCAGTTATTGAAGAAACAAGTTTTAGAAATCTTGCGGATGAAGAAGCCACGTCACTCGAACCTTTCGGGTTCATTAAATTCATCTGTGCAGTATAAACAGCTGCCCCGGAACGTGAGGTGATAACCGTACTTCCCATTGAGCTTCCTGAAAGTCCGATAACATATCCTGATCTCTGTGAAAAATCTCTTATGTAAACCTGTGAAAATTTTCCCTGAAGGGCATTATCTGTGGTGAAGAGTATTCCGGTTTTAATGTTCCTGAGAGCCCTTAAAAATCTCAGCGACTGAAGCGCTGCCAGGAGAACACATATCCCACCTTTATTCTCCCAGATTCCGGTTCCGTACAACCTGTCAGAAGTTTCCCTGAAAGAATTGTGTTTTGTAAAAGAAATCGGGCTGTCAAGGTGACAAACGATGAGTATATCAAGAGACCTTTCAGGTGTGTTTGAGAAAAAAAGAATATTCCCAACTTCAACCTGAGGTATGACCTGTAGAAGAAATCCAAGTTGTGAGAGCTGTTTGGATATTATATTTCCAAGATTATTTACTCCGTCAATATTTCTCACAAAAGAGTTTATGTTTACAAGATCTGAAAGTAATTTTTCTGTCTTGTCCTGCCTGCTTCTGAGGAACCCTCTGATCTTCGCTGGAAGGTTATTTTTTTTCTCTGACAGAACAGACTCATTGCGATTGACAGGTGCGGTGTTTCTTTCGAAATATCGAACAGTTGCGACATCTAGCATCTTGTTGACCAGTTTTTTGTAGTCATAACCTGCAACTTTAGCGGCCTGTACATATGAACCGGTAGTTCCAAGGCTTGCCATGGAATTGATTTCCAAAAGGTAGATGTTATTGTCGCTGTCCAGTCTGATATCAACCCTCGCAAAGTCTCTTAGCCCGAGACTTCTGAATGCCTCTTTGCTGAGGTCTGCCATTCTTTTTGAAAGGTCTTCAGAAAGAATGGCAGGGCATATTTTATTCCTGGGTTTGAATTTTTTGTTTTCTACTGTCTGTATCCCAAATGGATCATTTTCAAGATCTATTTCGAGAATAGGAAAGACTTCAGGGTTGCCATTGCCCAGCAACCCAACACAGAATTCCCGCCCTGGAATAAACTGTTCGACCAGTGCGGGTTGTGAGTATTCTTCTATGATGAAATCAATGGCATCCTGAAGTTCATTTTTATTTTCTGCAATTCTAAGACCAAAAGAAACAGCTTCCATCTTTGGTTTTACAATTACAGGAAACCCAAGATCATCAGGATATTCATCAGCAGATGAATACACCTGGAAGTGAGGAGTGGGAATATTGTATTTCTGCATGATGATTTTTGTGATCACCTTGTCCAGGGCCAGTGTATGTCCTTCCGGATTCGATCCTACATATGGAATCCCAAGCATCTCGAGCATGGAAGGCAGGTGCGTGTATCTCGCTTCGCCCTGAATTCCGTATGCCATATTGAATACCATACCCATTTTTTCGCCTTCCATGACACTGGGCATGAATTCCTGAAGCCTTTCAATGAGATGCATATCTCCATTGATTACACGTACATTATGGCCGGCTGATTCCAGAGAATCAGCGACCATCCGAACTGTTTGAGGATTATAGATTTCCTTGTTCTGTATGCCAAAACGGTTTATAACTTTGGAAATGTCTCTGTTGTATATTATTGCTACTTTCATTCTTTGTGAATATCCTGCCTTAAAACAAAAGTGTCCTCGACAGAACGAGGACATTTATGCTAATCAAAATTTATGTGCCTGAAGTTTATTTTTCTTCAGCTGCCTCTTCATCCGAAACAACATCTTCTTCATCCTTTTGAATGTCTTTATCTGTTGTTTTGCTGCTTTTGCTCTCAATTTTGTCACTGGCTTCAGAACCGGTTTTTTTGTCAGCACAACCGGCAGCCAGCAAAACAGAAAGGATGAGCGTGAGAATAATTGAAATGTATTTTTTCAACAATTTCTACCTGCTTTCTTCGCTGCTTTCTGTTTCATCAGTACCATAATCTTCCTGAGAGTTGTCAGTACTATCTTCATTGCTTCCCTGATCATCATTTTCTTCTTTCGCATTACCTGTGTCAGTGTCAGTATTCTGGCAGTAGAATTCACCATTCTGGCTGTTGACTTTTGTATCAGCAAAAGCTCCTGCTGATATCATAAGAAAAGCTGCAAGCATGAAGAAAGACATAACTCTTTTCAAATATGATTCTTTTTTCATTGTTTTAATTACCTCCGATAGTATCAATGGATGCTGGATATATAATACCGGAGAGGAAACTAGTCAATTCAGGTATCTGTGATTTAAAGATAACAAAAAGTATTAGAATATTTGGTGGTAATCACATGAAATTGAAGGATTCAGACATGCTTGCCCAGGTTTTTGAGGATTCTCTTGATCCTATAATAATCGAAGATCTCAATGGAATTGTAATAGAGATGAACCGTGAGGCAGAAAGCGCTTATGGTTTTTCAAGGGAAGAGCTAATTGGCAGTTCCATTAAAAGAATAGTGCCAGAAGACAATCATCAACAGGCAGAGGCTCTTCTTTCAAAATGTATAAAAGGCGAAAGGGTTAGAAATGTAGAATCACGCAGAAGAAATAAAAAGGGAAGTGTTCTGCCGGTTCTGCTGACTCTGTCATTGCTGAAGTCAGGGGATGGAAGCCCGGCTGCAATTGCAAGTATCTCAAAGAACATTATAAAGCAAAAAGAAATTGAGAATGAGCTCAAGGAGATAACCGGTCTTTTTGAATCAATTCTTAATAATGTGCCGGTTTGTGTACATACAACAGATCAAAATGGAATCATTACCAGGTCAATGGGATCAGGTCTTTTAAAAGCTGGTTTTTCTGACGGCAGCCTTAAAGGGAAAAGTATTTTTACTGTTTTGCCCAAGAGCAGTGATGAACTTGGACTTGCCTTTTCCGGTGAGAGCGTGACCCTGCTCGAAACAGGTGAATATGATGAAAAACTATTTGTGTTTCAGTATACTCTTTTTCCAGGGTTGCCCGATGGCGGTATTGTGGCTATTGGTCTGGATGTAACAGAGTTAAGGGATCTTCAGCGACGAGTGATAAGCATAAGCGAAGAGGAAAGAGAAAGTATTTCCAGAGAGCTCCATGATGAACTGGGCCAGCTCCTGACCGGGATCGCATACCTGGTCAAGGCCCTTGAGGAAAAGGTGTCTGATAATCTCAATGTGGATATTTCTGATATAAGAATGATTGCTGAACTAATAAGGAACGCGCTTGACAGAACCCGCAGTATTTCAAGCGGTCTCAGTATGCAGCAGATTCATCATGATTTTACGATATCCATTGAGGAACTTCTTGCAGAAATGGAAAGGCTTTATTCGGTTAATTTCAACCTTAAAAGAACCGGGGAAGTCATGATTGAAGATCCATCTGTTGCAACGCACCTTTATTATATAGTGAAGGAAGCTGTACACAATGCAGTGAAACATGGAAGCGAGAGGGATGTTTCCATTGATATTGATGCAGGAGATGAGCTGATCAGGATAGAGGTCAGGAATAAAGGGGATTTTTTATTTCGGAATAGGGAAAAAGCAGGCGGCCTTGGACTCAGGATTATGAAGTACAGGGCGGATATCATTGGGGCAAAGTTCGAATCAATCATCGATCAGCATGATTTCTGTATTCAGGTGGAAAAACAATTTCGCTGATGTGAAAGCTCTCCCCGGGTTAAATATCGCAAAAAATATTACTGTTTAATAACATTAATGTGTATTGACATGATTGAAAATTTTATGTAGCCATATGTTATCAAACAGAAGAGAACAAACCGGATCTGACTGGTGAGTATTGGTGAAAATTTTTTTGAGGAATTCTATGGGAAAAATTAAAGTAATGATAATTGATGATCATCCAACAGTTCGAATGGGCATTGAAAAGCTATTGGAGAACAAGGATGATATTGAGGTAGTGGCAAGTATTGGGGATGTTAATCAGGCGCTGGATTTCTTCAGAAAAACAGTACCTGATGTCGTGCTTGTTGACATTGCGCTCGATGATGAGATGAGCGGGATTGATTTCATCCGGGCTGCAGGCAAGAGATATCCCGGTGTGAAGCTTCTTGTGCATACCATGTTCGATGAAAATGTTTATGCTGAGAGAACCCTTCGGGCAGGAGCGAGAGGATATATACAGAAGAGTGAGGCGCCGGACAGAATTGTATCCGGCATAAGAAATATTATCAATGGGGATCTCATCCTTTCAGACCGAATAAAGGATAAAATGATTGTAAAGATGGTTCAGTCCCGTGAAGAATCCCTTGTGGATTCCACAGAAAAGATTGAGGGCCTTACCAACAGGGAACTGGAAATTTTTCAGCTTTTCGGACATGGTCACAGCATCAGGGAAATCGCCGGAATCCTGAATCTCAGCCAGAATACAATCGAGACTCACAGAAGGAATATCAGGGAGAAGCTTAATCTTTCGAGCAATAATCAACTAATCAGATCCGCTGTAGAATGGCTCAAGGAAAATAAAAAATGAGCCATTCCGCAGCAATGCAATTAAAGCCAGCCAAGAGGGATAAAAACAGCCAGACTTGCAACAACTACAATCGCCATTATCGAAACGAATTTAATCTGATCTCTTGTCTGTTCCATATCATAAACATGATATGATACCATCCAGAAGGGAAGGTATCCTGTGAGAAATATCAGCCATGGAAAAGAAGGCTTCCACCACCAGTAGTTCCATTTTAAAGCGCCAATAAGATTAAGGATTATTTCAACAATAACGCACATCCAGGCCATAATGATTGCAATGAAATGGCGATTGTTGATCTTGCCAAAAACAAGTTTGTTTTTATCTTCTGGAAGAAGTTTTGTTCCTGCAATTCCCATAAGCAGGAACATAAAAATAATTTCGATATTCCATCCCATTAGAGGCTGATATGCTGTGGGATATGAACACATCCATACTGCCGAGAATTTTCCTGATGCTGTGAAAAAAAGACCGTTCCATATTTCATTGAAAGCATCCATCAGAAAAAAGGCAAGCCCTGCAAATACTGCTGAAAGATTTTTATTTCTTATTTCATCGGAGTATGCATTTATTACAATCAGCAGCAGGGGAATCACATACCATTTAAAATAAGTATAGTCCCTTAGTATTGACTCTGCAAGTAATGTCCCTTCACCTTTGCCAGTGTAATCAACACAGCAGGGAATCAGCCATATGATGGCGTAACCGGCAGCAATAAGAATCCAAATTATTTTTTCCTGTCTGGATTTTTCTGTCATTGATTTCTCCTTTTATATTGTAAGTGATAATATTTTAATATAAAAAAGTCAAACACAAACAGAAAAAGGAGATTATTGATTGGAGGAGAATGCACAGAGACGCAGTTCTGCTGCGTCTCTGTGTGTATGATTATTGGTTTTCTGCAGCAATTTTTTGAAAAGCTGCAAGATCAGAGTGTACTTCTGTTGTTATTGGATTGCGCTTGTATTTGAATACTTTGTAGAAATGATAAATAAATACAGCGATATTGGAACCAATTGCAAGGATACTGATAAACATAAATGCTGCCGGATCATTGCTTGCACCAACTGCAAATGTTCCTTTATCAAAGTAGCGTGAGAAGCACATTATAAACATCATCCATATTGCCAGAGTCTGGGCGCGGTGCTGAAGCCATGCTCCTTTCTTAATCATAAATGCAGGAAGTGTAGCAGAAATAAGAAGAGCGGCTCCCGCATAGAAAGCTCTGTGTGGAATACAGTTATAAATATAAGCAAAGTTCCACAGATCATAAGCTATAACCCAGAACCACATCATGTCTGGCCATACCATATCACTGTGCTTGTCTTTACTGATGATTATCCCTGTCCATCCGGATATCGTGATAATACTGAGAATACCGGCAACTGCATTCATGATATTCCATGGGCCAACAAGATATGTGACACCATCGATATTGCCATTACATGCATAGAATTGAAATTCCCGGGCTACAGCTTCCATGATATTTACTGCCAGAATAAATGCAGGGAAGAAGAGGGCAAGTTTATTGGTTTGTAATTTTTTGATAAACCTAAGAAAAAGGAATCCAAGAGCTCCTGCAAGGCATGAATAGACTTTTGCCCAGTGGAACCAGTTCCCAACACTGCTGTCACTGCCTGCCGTTTTGGGCCATACTGTAAACGTAAGAACAATCGGAAGAACAAGAAATATCGCAAGAGAAAACCATTTGTTCAATCTGGCGATTTCATTCACCAGCATGAGTCCACCAAGTACTACGAACCACATTATTGCTGAATACCATGGGATTGATTCAAATAAAAACATTTTTGAGCCTCCATAGATTGGATAAAATCATCGATAATCGATTATGTATCAAAGAAAATCGATTGATGTGGAGTGTCAAGTTTAAATTAATTTTTTTAAATCAGCATCCTTTGATATTGTTATTAATAAAGTAAAAAGCAGGAGAGGGATAAGTCCGAATTCAGAAATCAAGACCACCTTTTTTGAATATTTCAAGAGCTACTTTTTTTTCGTATTCAGCACCCTTGCGGTTATTCATTGCTGCACCTTCTTCATCCCCCGCTTTTATTCTTTCTGCTGCATTTCTGAGAAGTTCATATATTGTTGAAAGACCTTCAATGTCACGCTTTAAAAGAGACATGTATTCAATCCGTCTGATACTCGGAACTATATCAAGAACCATTTCCTCAAGAATCGGGTCATAAGCACACTTGAGGCAGAAGAGCCCCCATTCAAAATATGCATCATTGAACTTGAATACATCCTTCATCTTATAATATTTTTCAAGTTCGTCAATCATTGTGGAAATTTCCAGAATATCTTTTTCTGTGGCTTTTCTTACTGTCTTCCTGGTGGCAAGGGCAACCAGCTCCATGAAAATGTCGAACATTGATTCAATGAAGTCTTCTGTAATTTCAGAGACAAATGTTCCGTGTCTGGGTATCAGTTTAACGAGTTTGCGTTTTTCAAGAATCCGAATCGCTTCTCTTACAGGGCTCTGACTAACGCCCATTTCCTCGGCAATTTTTGTTTCTACTATTCTTTCACCGGGCCGCAGTTCCAGCCTGGTTATTTTATCACCTAAATGATTTGCAATTTGCTCAGATAATGTTTTTGAAGGCAGAAATTTCATTTAATTCACCATTATTTTTTATTTTTGAAAGAGTATTTACTTAACCTGGAAAATTTGTTTTGAGTATGGACAAACTTCTTTATGATCAGTGCCGGTTGTTTTATTTCGATAAAAATGGTATGCTGATCAACTTGCAGTAAATTCTTCTCTTCTGTCAAATAATTTACCGAAATGCTTCCCCTTACAGGTTCAGTGGCATCGGCAGCAGGGTGTTTGCTTTTGGAGTTATTTATTTTTTTTCTGACATTGTTCTCAGGTTTATCAGTTTATATTCTTGACATCCTGAATATACTGATAGATCTGGTTTTTATGATATATAATCGATTATCAATTATCGAGAGGTGCTAAATGAAAAATTTAAAGTTTTTAATCCTGCCGGCAGTACTGGTAATGCTGGCATCAGGAAATTTGTTTGCCAGCCACTATGATTTTATAACAAATCTTAGTGCTGAATTTACAACCAGTCCAACAAGAATGGCTGTAACAGATTCTGCTGATGCAGCATACTACAACCCGGCAGGAACAGTTTTTATGAAAGATGGCCTGTATCTCAATGCATCAAATATGACAATTCTTAATTATTATGATGTAAAGGTGAAGGATGGATACTCAGGGCAGACTCATTTTAAACAGGGAAAGCCAAGCCCTGTTGTTCCAAACGCTTACATTGTTTACAAGCAGGATGACTGGGCTGCTTTTCTTGCTGTTAACACTCTTTGCGGTGGAGGAAGTCTTTACTGGGCTAATGGTCTTCCCTCTGCGAATGAAAGCATCAGAGCCATGGCTTTCCAGAATGGATTTGGCTCTTTAAGTTCTGAAATTGTAACTGCTGTTGGAAATCCTGATACGGATCTCAATGGATCAGTAAATATTGGTGTTAGCTCGGTAGGTTTCGGAACGACTATTGGAGCTTCATACAAACTCTACGAAAACGTATCCGTTTCACTTGGAATCAGAGAAATACACATGATGAAAACCGCAAAGGTCGATTTCGCGCAGGCAGGCACCACCGGTTTTAAAGCTACTCTGATGGATATTGAGTGGAATGCTGATGGATTCACAGGCGTTATTGGTGCTCATTTCAGAGTGAATAAAAAGCTGAATGTTGGCCTTAATCTGGAAGGTCCAGCTTATCTTGAGTATAAGGTGGATGTAAAAAAAGATGCATCAAGCGGATCAGGACTTACAAAGGGGATGGGGTTTCCTGATGGTGGAAAGTTCAGGTATGATCTGCCTGCCAAGTTCAATGTCGGGGCTGAATACAAAATTACTGAAGATTTCAAGATAATGGCTTCAGGAATATACTTTTTGTCTAAATGGACAAAGTACGAAAAGCTCGACAAGAATGGGAATAGGGTTAAGCTGGATGGTACTCATTCATATGAGATTTCAGCAGGTTTTGAATGGCAGTTTGTGAAAAATTTTGCATGGTCTGCGGGTATTGACTGGAATTTCATCAATCAGACAGATGAAATTGCTAATGAGCTTCTTTATAAAAATGATGCTGTTATTATCTGTACAGGTTTTACAGCATATGTGAATGACGATACAAAGCTTATTGTCGGTTTTATGAGAAATGTTTATCCGGATATGGACATCAAAGACAAGACTCTTGGAGTATCTTCTTCAGGAAAGCGGTATTATGATACAACCTATCAGAAAAAGGCATATACTGTGGCAGTAGGACTTCAGTACAGATTTTTGTAGAAAGTAATAACATTAATCAGCAAATTACATGGGCAGGAAATGGCGATCTGTTTCCTGCCCATATTCTCCTTTTTATAAACTTTTCGCTTTGAATTATTTTCTGCAGTCTTCATCATTTTTAAATAAGGAATTAATTTAGATTTGACATACTACTGCCGAATGTTTAATTTTTTATATTAAAATATATTCATTCGTAATTTGAAGGAGGGTCTATTATGGGTAGCTATAATTATGAAACAATTGATGTAAGTGTTCTGGAAGGTATAATGACCTGTGCGTTAAACAGGCCTGACAATCTGAATTCTATTAACAGAAAGATGCTTGAAGAACTGATCGATCTTTGCGAAAAGCTGATGTTTGATATGGAAATCAGGGTATTGATTCTGAAGGGGAATGGAGACAAAGGATTCAGTAGTGGATTCGATATTGCTGATATTTTTCAGCCTCAGACACTTCAGGAGGGATATAATTATTCAAGCCGTTTTGCAGATATAATAATGAAACTCAGAAGGATCCCGCAGCCGGTTATTTCGGCGGTTCATGGCCCTGCAATTGGTGCAGGTTTTTGCATGGTTCTTGCTTCTGATATCCGTGTAATTTCTACTGATTCTCGTTTTTCTACCTATTTTATCAGGGTTGGTATTGGCGGTGCTGATATGGGATGCAGTTATTTTCTGCCGAGGCTTATTGGTGGAGGACGGGCAAACGAGTATATGCTTACGGGTAAGTTTATGGGAGCTCAGGATGCAATGAATCTGGGGCTTTGTTCAAGACTGGTTGAAAAAGATGAAATTACTGCAACAGCTGAAGAGATTGCCAGGGATATTTCAGCAAAGGATCCATTGGCAGTAAGAGTAACAAAAGAAGCGATAAATGCGAATCTTGAGGCAACTGATCTTCACAGTGCAATGCAGTTCGAAAACAGAAATCAGACTGTAATGATGGCATGGCAACAGAGCAAGGCGCTTCAAAACTGATTGGTATTAAGAATAAGTTTTTAGCATTATAAAGGGGATGAGGATTCTTACGCATTCCCTTTATTCAGTAGTTCACTTGCCAGCCATTCCTGAGCTGATTTTAGATCATTGAAAAAATTGTTAATTTCAGGATACCGGCTTTTACGGATCTTCCTGTCAAAATGTTCGACGCAGGCAGTAATCATACTCTTTTCTTTAAGAATGAATGCAATTCTGATGAAGCCTTTTTCTTCCATGAATTCAAGTATCTGCTTTTCCACGTATTCCTGATCTTTTGGAGCAACAACACGTTGTTCCGTAACATCGCTAATAATCGTGTAGCGGCCATGTTTCCTGAGGTAATTCATTACAAAATCGACGGCTTTTCTGAAATCATCGCCTGGAATGAATCCCACCCATTTCTGATAAATACATTGCGGGCTTTCCAGGTGATAAAAGGATATGTTTGTGCTGTTGTAGATCTGCATATTCATTTTGTAAAATTATTGTTTCAAATTTTACTAAGATATTCCCGATCTGTAGTGTCAAGGAATAATTAGGATATGACATTGACAAGGATGCAACAACCAGAGGCATTGATCAGCTTATTGAAAGGGGCCTGGCTGAGAGAAAGGTTAATCCTGCAAAAAGAAGAATGAATCTTATCATTGGCACAGAAAAGGCTTTCGCTATCAGGGATGCTTTTTTTAATAGTCTCAGATCCCCTTATAAAATATGATTGAAGGATTTCTCTGTAAAAGAAAAAAAAGAGACTCTTGCTTTGCTTGATCGAATGATAAAAATGCTGTTGATGCAAAAAATAATATCTACCTTCCTGTCTTGATAGATTATAAGAATTTTGGTGAAAAAAGTAACCCGGAGAAAAAATGGAAAATTACGATAGAAAATCTGCGATTTATACATTGATGACATCCACAATAGCCTCATTTATGGGACCTTTCATGATATCTTCTGTCAATCTCGCACTCCCTTCAATTGAGAAAGAGTTTGCAGCTGATGCGGTTCTGCTAAGCTGGACTGTCACTTCATTTGTTCTTTCCTATGCGGTTTTTATGATTCCTTTCGGGAGATTTGCAGAAATTGCTGGTAGAAAAAAGATTTTTTTTAATGGAGTGGTTGTGTTCACTCTTTCTTCCTTTGTGGCACCATTCTCATTTAATATATGGATGTTCCTTGGCTGCAGATTCGTACAGGGTATTGGAAGCGCTATGATTTCTACAAGCGGGCTGGCCATTCTTACGTCGGTTTTCCCGGCAGCTAAACGGGGAAGGGTGCTTGGAATAAATACAGCAGCCGTATATATCGGTATCTCAGCCGGTCCGTTTGTTGGCGGGCTTCTGGTGAAAAATCTTGGATGGGAAAGTATTTTTTTTGCTGTTGTCCCAATTGGTATTATAGTGGCTATTCTGATAAAAACAATGATCCAGGGAGAATGGGCTCATTCTTCTGGAGAAAGTTTTGATATGAAGGGTGCTGTTGTTTATGGTTCATCTCTGGTGTTTGTACTGATAGGTTCAACTTTGCTGCCGAATTTATCCAGCGCTTTTTTTTTCGTGGCAGGAGTCACTGCAATATTATATTTTGTCATACATGAGCTTGCTGTGAAGTATCCTGTCTTTGAGGTTAGACTTTTTAGGCAGAACAGAGTTTTTGCTTTTTCAAATATTGCAGCTTTGATCAATTACAGTTCAACTGCATGTGTTGCATTTCTGCTTAGTCTCTATCTTCAAAAGGTCAAGGGCTTCGATCCAGCTGCTGCGGGATCAATTATGGTGGTGCAGCCACTTATTATGGCTGTTTTTTCTCCTGCTGCCGGAAGGCTGTCTGACAGGGTAGAGCCCAGGCAACTTGCGTCATTCGGAATGGGACTTTCTGCAGCAGGTCTTCTGATGCTCTCATCTCTCTCGCAGGACTCATCGCTGCTGAGAATTATTTCAAGCCTCGTAATACTTGGTATTGGTTTTTCACTCTTTTCTTCCCCTAATATGAATTCAATAATGAGCTCTGTTGAAAACAGGTATTATGGTACTGCATCTGCTTCTGCCGGAACAATGCGCGTTGTCGGCCAGATCCTCAGCATGAGTATGACAATTATTGTCTTTTCTATTCTTATAGGAAGAAGTGAAATCACTCCTGATAAATATCCCGGTTTTTTAAAAAGCATGAATATTATTTTTATTGTATCAGCAATTTTATGTTTTATCGGGGTATTCTTTTCCATGGCAAGAGGTGAACTCAGGAAGAAGGAGTAATTGAATCTGCCGGATAATTATCAGTGAAAATAATGATTGAAAATATTGGATTTTGCATTTAATATTGTATCTCTGGAAATTTTTTATATAAATTTCATGCAGGCGGGTATTCTCTTTTGATAAACGTAACACAAAATGGTGTGTATGACTGAAAAAATCCGTATAGCACTGATTATTCTTTTACTGGCTCTTCTTTATTTTCTTCTTGGCAAATTTGCGTTTATTTTTGCCATTTCATACAAGACTGTAACCAGCGCAATATTCTTCTCTGAAGGAGTTGCCCTGGCTTTCATCCTTCTTTATGGTAAAAAGGTCTGGCCCGGAATTTTTATTGGACAGATGCTGCTTGCTGCAACCACTGATCTTTCTCTGGCTGCATCAATATTTATAGCCGCAGGTAATAGTATTGAAGCACTGGCAGGGTTTTGTATTCTAAAAAAAATGAAAATCAGTAAAAGCATAGATTCACTCAGGGATTATTTGATACTGGTTTTTGTAATCTTTGGTTTCCTGCAGCCACTGAGCGCCGTTTTTGGTGTAAGTACACTGTATTTTTTTGGTGTTTTGAGTGCTCCTGATATTTTATCAGGATTCACTTACTGGTGGATTGGAAATTCTATGGGTCAGCTTCTTTTCACTCCTCTTCTTCTTGCTGTTATTGGTTTTCTGAGAAAAGGGCAGGATAACTTAAAGGATAAAATTTCAGCCAGCATAATATCCGCAATAAGTATTGGATTCGTGTCTATCCTGATATTTTGCTTCTGGGGGACCAGTGTCGCATTACAGAATATTCATGCTTTCTTTCTGATTCTTCCTGTTGTTATTATTCTTGCTTTGAAGTACGATTTTACAGGAGCCGTTACCTCCAGCCTGGTGATTTCAATTATAGCACAGATTTTCACTGTGAAACATGCAGGGCCATTCACAGGTGTTGATGTACAATCAAATTTAATATCTCTTAATGTTTTTATAATCAGCATAACACTCTCCGCCGGTTTTACTGGTATTCTTTTTTATGAAAGAAAGCAAAATGAAATCAGACTTCAGCAGGCAGTCAATGAAATCAGAACACTGCAGGGAATTCTGCCAATCTGCAGTTACTGCAAGAAAATAAGGAATGATGAAGGTTCATGGGAGCAACTGGAATCATATATTATGCATCATTCTGAAGCAGAATTTTCTCATGGATTATGTAATGACTGTTATGAAAAATATTATGCCGACAAAGACTCTCATGAAGGGACAGATAATAAAAAAAAGAAATCATGAAATTAACTAATTGTGGTCAGAATTATTGTAACCGCTTTTCTGATTTTATCCCTTATAAGCTGTCCTGAAATAAAAATCGTTTACATATATCACACTATTTATAATTTAGTTTTTAGATTGATCGATTTTATGATAAAATCATAGTATTTATCTTAAATCAGGCTGTTTTTTCTTTTAATTGAAATTCAGGACCAGGCATTTGAAAAATGAGGTTTTTTTATGATAATATGGACACTTTTAACTACAGTATTGTTTACACTTCTTATCGGTATCCCGATTATTCTGGTTGCTTTTCTCAGCAAAACCGGTAAAACTCCATACAAAATGGGCAGATTTTTCAGCTGGCTTGTTATGAGAGCTAATCTTGTTAAACTTCACGTTGTTGAGAATAAGAATGTTTTCAAGCAGAAATCATACATCTACATTTCAAATCACCTTAGCAATCTTGACCCTCTGGCTGTTTCAAATTCTGTCCCAAATCCATTGAGATTTATTGGAAAGGCATCTCTTGCCAAAATACCCGTTTTCGGCTGGGCCGCAAAGATGGCTAAGACAATTTTTATTGACCGGACCAATTCAACAAGGGCAGTGGAAACAATCAATAAATCCATTCGTGAACTTAAAGATGGCATAAGTGCATTCTTTTTTGCAGAAGGAACCAGAAGTACTGATGGAACAGTAAAGCCTTTTAAGAAAGGCGCTGTAGCTCTTGCCATTAAAGCAAAATTGCCAATTGTCCCTGTTACAATAATTAACAGTGATAAGCTTTTGAAAAAAAACAGTCTTAGAATAAAGAAGGGTGTCCTGAAGGTGATTGTTGGTGATCCTATCGATACCACCAGATTCACAATGGAGGACATTGACAAAGTTCGGGACATGGTTGAAGAGGTAATCAGAAGAACCTTTGAACAGTATCGAGATGCCTTCCAAAAAGAAGTTTTACTGCCAGTTTAATTAAATTTTATTGATGATTTTGCGTTCACCAGGTGCTGTTTTGCACCTGTGCTGCATGTTATTGGAGTCATAGTGCCCTTGTTTTATTCCAGCCGTAGAAAAATAAAAAAAAACTGAAAAAAACCTTGAACTGAAAAGGCCCTGTGACCAATCTGCCACGGTCGGTTGAAAACAGAAACGTAGAATTGATGAGCATATTAGTGTTTCTGTTTCAGGAGTTTTCAATGAATTTTATAAAGTATATTTTTATTACACCAGCCATCATCCTTTGCATCATTCTTCCTCTGAAATCAGAAGAAAATCATGATGAGAAGGATCTAATGGATTCTTACCGAATCGAAAAGGCAAAACATGAAGCGCTTCTTCAGCATGAGTTTCTTCTTAACAGTCAGAAAAGGATTCTGAGGAGTGAAGCATTTGAAGAAGAAAAAATAAAAGTTGATGTTCTGGGCACACACTATTTTGATGATGTTGTAGTCTTTTCAAAAAAAACTCTGTCCACCCTCAAACCAACTGATGTAAGTTCAACAGTTAAAATAAAGGCAATATTCAATAAAAACAGACTGGTGGGATTATACTGCTATACCTTCTACAGTGACAACACAACCGGTCCGGATTATGCTTGTATATTCGGTAAAAATGGGAAATATCTGGGTATCGCACAGGTGAAATCCACGGATAAAAATTATTTTAGATTTTTATCAACGCAGAAGCCTTCCGCCCGAACACAGACTTACATCAATATCGCCAAACGTCTTTATATTGCCTGGCAGAACAGGAAAAAAAAGATGGTAATGACTACCTCTAATCAATATTGATTTTTATTTCAGGTAGAAAACTCTGAAGTTTTTTATCGAAGATATTGTTTTCATGTATGAAAGGGGCATTTCGGTTTTGAGATTATGATAGCAGAATGCAATGTATCTGTTATGATGTTTTTCCCCTGGCCTGGTGGCATCGAGCATAACCCATCTTTTTCTGTAAAAAGCTTCAACCCACATGTGATATACGAATAGGTTCTTTTTCCCGGCGAATTTTTTAACAAGAATCATTCCGGTAACAGCTCTCGCAGGGATGCCGGCTGACCTCAATATTGCTGTCAGAAGTATCGAGTGTTCAGTACAGTCACCTTCCCGATTTTTCATGATTACAGAGGCAGGCAGCAGCGGGATGCCAGTCATTTTTTTTTGGATGTGACGGTGTACGAAATTTTCGGCAGAGTATAGCGGATCAGGGCTTCTTTTTATTATAGCAGCCTGATTTATAATGGATGAAGATTTCAGGTTCAGGTAACGCGTGTCAGAAAGGTATTGCTGCAGTCTTTTCTCAGCAGGTTTTTTGGTAATTATTCCTGATTGCAGTGTTATCAGGGTTGAATCCCCCTGCTTTTCTTTATTGATAGTTTTTTGAAATGGAGTTTTTCTGAGATTGAAAAGCGGACTTTCTGAAGTAAGCCTGTAATGGGATAAGTTTTGAGAATACACTTTTCCGCTAAAGGATTCGAGCTTTACCGTATAACTTTCCAGGTTCATTGCACCAAGGATGACAGAAAAAAATAGTGTGAATAACAATGAATAAAGCAGTGTTTTTTTCCTATGTTTCACTGTTTCAGAACTATCTCCATTTTATTATTGAGCATAATTATCACGGCTTTTTCAACAACTCCGTCATTGTTGAGATACATGTCAACACTCTTGTAGTTCTCTATTGCCTGTACAATATGCATCAGACGCTTTATTTTACCTCTAACAGAAATTTCTTTCTTTCCTATAACCTTAACAATAACATTTACCGGTTCTTCTATATCAACTGATGGTTCGAAAATTTTTGCGTTAGCAGAGGCTCCTTTTGCAAATTTTTGTTTTATTAACTCACTAATAAAATAATTACCGTCAATCATACATCCATCAGGCAGCCTGACGGTTGCTTTGTTGTAGCCGGTGTCTACAGTTACATTGTTTTTTTTAAATTCGGCCCTGGTTAATATCCGCTGGCTATTGTTATCTGTTTTTGTGATGTTTTCAATCTCCAGCGAGACAGGTTCAAACGAGGAGGTTTCAACTGTTTTCTGGCTTGTTTTGTTGAGAACACTTCCTGCCCTTATTTCCATTTTTACTGTTGAGATATACTTGTTGTCTGTAAGTCTGTTGCCGAATTCTGCTTCACCAAGGAGTATTCCGTTCATGAAAAGATCGTACTTCCATACTCCGGTTGGTACTTTATCCGGGTAGTTCCGGCATGAGACAAATGTAATAAACAGAAAAGCGGCAAGTATAATTCTTTTATCCATTTTATTCATCCTTTTTAAAGTGATCCCATCCGCCGGGCATGGCTTCGGTTTTTTTACCTTCTCTGTTAAGAGAATAACCTGCTTCTGTAATCCGTCCAATGCATGTTATTCTTATATTATTTATTGAATCAAAAGGCATATCTTCCGGAGGAGTAACAGAGGTGAATATCAGTTCATATTCCTCTCCACTGTTAAGTGCAAGCTCAACAATATCCCTGTTTCCGTTTTCGGAATATTTATGCAGCTGTTCTGACACCGGCAGTTTTTCAGCATCAATGATGAATCCGCAGCCTGATGCCTCAGCAATTCTCCGCATATCTGAAAGAATTCCGTCTGATATATCAATCATGGATGTAGGGTGGAAAACGCTGAGAATTTCAGAAACAATATCGTGCCTGGCTACCGGGCGGTTGTGTTTCCCGACTAACTGAGTGTAATTATTTTTTTCTGCAGAATTTCCGTTAAGCAGTATTTCAAGGCCTGCGAGAGAATCGCCTGTTGTTCCTGTAATATAAATGTATTCTTCCGGTGATGCAGTTTCTCGCAGTATGGGCTGTCTGTCTGTTTCACCATACAGGCAGATATTAAGCACAAGTTTTTCTGAGCGTGATGTGTCTCCTCCGGCAATTGTTACACCTGCAATGTCTGCCGCATCGATCATTCCCCTGTATATTTCTTCAATACTGCTTTCGTCCAGTGTGTCCGGAATACCAATGGATATAAATGCCAGAAGGGGAGTTCCGCACATTGCGGCAATATCCGATATGTTGCCCATCATTGCCTTGTAACCGATATCTTCTGGTTGTGTTTTGGCGAGAATGAAATGTGTGTTCTCAATGCTTATATCTGTTGTAAAGAGCCCGTATCTGTCCGGGGCTATCCTGTATACTGCACAGTCATCCCCGATTCCCTTTATAAGGGAATCGGGCAGACCTTTGACTGTGGCCAGTCTGCCTATATTTTCAATGAGTTTCCATTCACTTTTTACAGACATATCATGAACAGTAGGTTTTGTAACAGTATTCTATTCTTTTACGGCAGTTCTCAAATCCGATAAGAGGCAATGCCATGTCCAGTTCGGGCCCCTTGAGTCTTCCTGTAAGCATTGCCCTTATGGGCATGAAGAGTTTTTTACCCTTCTGTGTTGTGTTCGATTTTATGAGTGACACCGTTTCTGATGCAAAGTTGTTTTCATTAATCTCTGATGAAATAAGTTCATGCGCTGCTCTGATGATTTCATGACTGTAGTCTTCCTTCAGCATTGCGGCGGCTTCTTCATCCGGCTCATTAACCTCTTCAAGAAACATCCCAATATAGTTTCTGATATCAGAGAGTACCTCGCAGTAGTTTCTCATTAAAAGAAGGATTTCTCTTAGCTGGTTCTCATCAATTGCATTGAGGTCGTATCCTGCCTGCTCAACCTCTGGTTTGAGCAGTGATATGATTTTATCTTCATCATAATTTTTTATGTATATGGAGTTCATCCATTTGAGTTTCTTGAAATCGAATATTGCTGCGCTCTTTCCCATGCTTGTAACTTCAAACTGTGAAATGATCTCGTCAGTCGAAAGAATCTCTTCTCCGGACTCTGTTGCCCATCCGAGCATGGAGAGATAATTCATAAGTGCCTCCGGCAGATAGCCCTCCTTTCTGTATAGATCGACTGACGTAATGCCATGTCTCTTGCTTAGCTTTGATCTGTCAGGTCCAAGTACAAGGGGCATGTGAGCATACAGGGGAACCGGCAGGCCCAGTGCTTCTGCAACGAGTATCTGTTTGGGTGTATTCGAAAGATGATCCTCTCCCCGTATTACATGGGTTATTCCCATTAGTGTATCGTCTATCGTTACAATGTAATTATAGATTGGAGTTCCGTCTGATCGGACGATAATAAAGTCACCTCCGATATTTTCACTGCTGAAGGTTACATCTCCCTTTATCATGTCCTTGACTGTAATTTCTTTGCCTTCAGGTATCCTGAACCTGACTGTTGGTTTTCTTCCTTCTGCTTCATATCTGTCTTTTTCTTCCCTTGTAAGGTTTCTGCATTTGCCGGGATATACGAATGATTCTTTACCGTCTTTTTCCTGAGCCCTCATTTCATCGAGTTCCTCTTTTGTGCAATAGCAGTGATAAGCCTTGCCCTCAGCAATGAGTTTATCTGTATATTCTTTGTAAATGTCAAATCTTTCTGACTGTCTGTACGGGCCGAAATTTCCGCCAAGGTCTGGTCCTTCTGTCCATTCGATTCCCAGCCATTTGAGATCGTCCATAATGGAAATTTCGGATTCTTTTGTGCTCCTTTCAAGATCCGTATCTTCAACCCTTAGAACCAGGGGGGCATTGTTTTTTTTTGATACAAGGTAGTTTATTACAGCTGTGCGTGCATTTCCAATATGAAGGTATCCTGTTGGACTTGGGGCGAATCTTACTCTCATTGGTTTCTCCTGTTTTTGGCTGATTGCGATTGCTTTCTTAGATTATATCTCTTCCGGGGATTTCAGAAAGCATTTTGGTATCAGAATTATATTTCGTCATGTATTACTACCCGTTAGGGTTTACTTTAATGAATTAAAAGCTGTCAATAAAAAAAGCCAGGCTGGCTGTATTGTCTCACAGCTTCAGGATTTAATAGTCGTAGAGATTTACTGACGGCTGGCCGTTTACTATTTCGTTTGAATCCCTTTCAAGCCTGTTTACCAGTTTCTGGATTTTTTCAACAACCTCATCTTCAAAAAGGACCCTGTCGCATCTTGTACATTTAAATGCAGGAATGTTTTCCAGAATATAGGTGAAATTTTTTTTACTCACCCTGTATGAGCTTTTCCCTTCAATCAGAGCACCACCGCAATCGCATTCCATTGTTTTATTCCTTGAATAAGATATATGAGGTGATATTATTGTAATATCTTGTTTTCCTCTTTGCCTGTAAAAATCCAGCTTTATAAAATAAGTCCTCACTGGTTTTACAGTCAAGACAAATTTTATTATGATTCTCAAGGTTTTACCAGTCGATTACTGTGATATTCTGATTGTAATTAAGCTGCTAAATTGTAATATGTAGTTTGATTGCTGAAATGTGGAGTTAATAAATGGTAGATGAATATGGTAAAAAAAAAGTATTCATTGTTCTCAGAAAATATCAATGATTTTATCATTCTTATGATTCCTGTTTTGCTGTTGATGACAATACTGTTTCTAATATTTTTTTTGCTGGTTATCCCGGGTCTGGAACAGAAATTTCTTAATACTAAAAGAGAGAATTGTAAAAATTTTGTAAAACTGGCTTTAAGTGATTTAAAATCAAGAGAAGACGAAGTTAATAAACAACTTATTGACAAAAAAGTGGCTCAGATCAGGGCTGTTAAGCGATTGAGGGAATATCGATATGGTAAGGATAGTAAAAATTATTTCTGGATAATTGGTTCAGATGGAAGAATTCTGATGCATCCTTACAGAACTGACCTTGAAAGAGTTGATCCTGCAAAGGTAGCTCTCATGAAAAATGAGAAACTGCTGGTTTATCTTTTTACTAATATGCAGGAAATAGCTAGAAGATCAGATGGTGGCTTTATCGAATATTTTTGGAGCTGGAAGGATGATCCCGGTCGTTTCGGAAAAAAACAGTCTTATGTAAAACTTTTTAAACCATGGAACTGGGTTGTTGGCACTGGAGTTTATCTTGATGATGTAAAAAAAGAACTATCTTATATAAAAAATAATGTATTGTTAATCGGGATATTACTGGTTGTAGTTTCGGGTATTTTTGTTTTTTTCCTTTCTCTGATGAATTCTGGAGCTAAGAAAAGAGAAAAAGAAGCATTAAATAAGCTTATTTTGAATGAAAGTAAGTTCAGGTCGATTTTTGATTTCAGTCCAATTGGTATTGCAATAAACAAGCTTGATACCGGGAAGTATCTTTCTGTAAATTCTGCTTTTCTTAAAATAACTCAGTTATCAAGGCAGAAGATTATGGATATGACCTGGGAAGACACCGGAATTTTTCCTGGATTTTCTGACGGTAATTCACCGGAAAAAATAATACAGAAAGATTCTGTAGAATCTATGGAACTCAATTATAAAGCAACTGACATATCAAGAAATCTTCTCTATTCAGCTGTTATTATAAATTATGATAATGAACCAGCTGTTCTTTCAATGATTATAGATATTACACTTCAAAAAAAGATGGAAGAAGAACTGCGACAGTCTCAGAAACTTGAAGTTGTGGGACAACTTGCAGGTGGAATCGCCCATGATTTTAATAATATGCTTACAGGTATTCTTGGAGGTGCTGAAATACTTGCAATGAAACTTGATGATGAATCTCCTCTGCAGAAAAGTGTAGGATTAATCCTCAAGGGTGCCAGAAGAGCTTCTGACTTAACCAGAAAGCTTCTTGGTTTTTCAAGAAACAATGAAGTACATTTCAGTCATTTTAACGTACACAATGTATTAGACGAAGCAATAGAAATGCTAGAACCGAGTATCGATAAAAATATAATCCTCAAAAAGGACTGGTTGTCTGAATTTTCAACAGTATATGGAGACAAGTCCATGCTTCAGAATGTTTTTCTGAATCTTGGTCTGAACTCAAGGGATTCCATGCCTGAGGGCGGTGTTCTTTCTTTTAGAACGGCTGATGTTTACCTGGATGATTCTTTTTGCAAAAAATATGGATATTTATATTCCTGTGGCGGATTTATAGAAATTGATGTCAGTGATTCTGGTACTGGAATGTCAGATGAAACTCTTCAGAAAATTTATGATCCTTTTTTTACTACAAAACCAGAGGGCAAGGGTACTGGCCTTGGATTATCCATGGTTTATCGAACAGTCAGGGATCACTCAGGCATAATAAGTGTATACAGTGAAGTTGGAACAGGAACGGTATTTAAAATATATCTTCCTTCTGAAAAGGGAATTGAAGGTGAGAAATGTACTGAGGATACTGTTGCTTATGGAAAGGGAATGGTTTTGATTATTGATGATGAAGAAGTTGTAAGAACCAATACAATGACTTTTCTTGAGAATCTTGGATATAATGCAGAATCTGCATCTGATGGATATGAAGGTATTGATATCTTTTCAAAAGAACCTGACAAATTTGATTTGATAATTCTTGATTTGATAATGCCGGGATTAAATGGAATCGAAACCTGCAGAAAAATGAAGGAATACAATCCTGATATCAGGATACTCTTTTCCTCCGGATTCAACAGGGAAATTTCCTATAAGGAAATTATTGAATGCGGAGGCTGTGGATTTATTCAGAAACCCTACCAGTTTATACCTTTCAGCAAGGCTGTTGCAGAAGCATTGTGTTATGAAAATAATGAATAATCCTTTTGTGCGAAAAGGTGCTGGTTTCGCGATCGTCAATGGAGGTTCTCACCCTCCTGGAGGGAGGGTGAGAAAAGGATCTTTTATTTAATCAGCTATCTATTTCTTCCTTAATTCTTTAGCTGCCATTTCTGCAGCTTTTATCAAAGGATAACCTGCTGGTGAAGCTGTAAGCAGTGGTTGTGTTCCTATTTGTGCTGCAAGAAGGGAGTCAATTGTCATTCTGTTCTGGATGATAAATCCTATAACATTGATCAGTTCTCCTGCACTTATTCCGCCAATAACTTCACCGCCAATTACGGTTCCGCTGTCCTTGGCCACCACGAGTTTTACCATCTGTTTATGTGTATCGGAAAATGCTCCCGGGTGTCTGTCTATTCCGCTGAAAGATCCTGTTACTACCCTGAATCCTTCTTTTACAGCAATTGATTCTGTTAAGCCTGCTGTACCATAAGCATGGTTGCCAATCGATGTGGAGTAAATGGCAATAGTTCCACTGAACGCTTTTATTGTAGAAAGTTCGTAGAGGTTCATTCCTGCAACTCTTGCCTCAGCACATGCTGTAGATGCAAGCATGGTTGTGCTGATTTTTTTTGTTATAAAATCTTTTTTCTCTGCGCAGTCTCCTGCTGCAAGAATATCAGGGTCATCTGTTCTCATATATTCATCTACTATAATGAATCCTTTTTCATTGAGTTTGATTCCTGCTGCTGCAGCGAGTTCGGTATTGGGCTTGTATCCGACTGAAAGAATAACAGCATCAGCCTCAATTTTTTCACCGTCTGAAAGAATAACCTCTGATACTTTCCCTGAACCGGCTATTTCATTCACGCCTTTTCCTGCAACAACTTTGATTCCTCTTTCTTTTAGGGCTTCTTCTGCGTCGAGAGCCACTTCCTTGTCAAAGGCTGTTCCGAGAATATTGGGAAGAATTTCAACAATGGTTACATCCTTTCCGGCCTTGTTGAGTTCATCTGAAAGTTCTACTCCAATGAAGCCTGCACCAATAACGACTACTTTTTTCAGGTCTCCGAGCTTCTGGAGCATTGCGTCAAGATATGATTGAACTTTTGGAACCGTGAAAACATTTTCAAGTTCTGCACCCTTGAGCCAGTCAGGTACAACAGGGGTTGACCCGGTTGCAATTATCAGCTTTTTAAAAGAAATCTCTGAACCGTCTGCAAGTTTACAGGTTTTTTTCTCTCTGTTGATTTCTTTTACTTCACCATTCATCACTTCAGCGCCTGGTGTTGTGGCAAGAGCATCAGGAAGAACATTCTTTTCACTTGTTCCTATTGTCCCGAAAATATAGGGAATCCCGCATGGAATCATTGCCTTTGGCTCTTTACGAATCGCAAGAACCGATTTTTCCGGGTAGTGTGACTTTGCAGTGGATGCGGATACGAGTCCTGCTGCGCTTCCTCCGATAACGAGTAAATCTGTCTGTTTCATAGTAATTCTCCCGTTTTGTAGTCTGGACATTGTCCTTATATAATTGGTATTACCAAATATCGTATTATTGGAATATTTATATATTCAAATAATACGATATAGATGCGCAAAAAAAATTAACACTCAAGCATTCTGATTATCTCTATCACTCTTTCATTTACTACACTGTAGCAGGTATTTACTCCTTCCTTTCGTGGATAAA